>NZ_LWHG01000005.1 GCF_001625445.1 Haladaptatus sp. R4
CGATGTGGCCGCGATCGGGGGCGAAGAGTTGCACCTCGATCTTCGAGTACTCGTGTGACGTACACTTGTACGCAAGGGAGAGGTTCTTGTTTCTGAGATCAGCAGGATCACTACTGTAATCGATGCGTTGTATTTGCCCGAACTTCGTCTTCTTGCTTCCCGTGATGTGAGCGGACTGTGAACCCTCGTATTTTACCTTCGTACTCTTTTTGAGGGCCCCTTGGCCGTTCGTCGCACTCCAGTGGCTGAGCTTTTCGAAGTTCTCGAAAGTCTCCGGACCGCTCTGTTGGTTGCCACCATCGTTGGTGGTCGTGTCATTACCACCCTTCGTGGAGGTCGTTCCCTTGCCGTCGCCCTTGTCAGTGGTACTCTTCGTGGAGGTGGTGGAGCTATCGTCACTCCCAAAGGCGGAACATCCGGCGAGACCGGCCGCACCGGCCGCACCGACCGTCGTCAGAAACGTGCGTCGTGTCTGTCGTCTCATCGCTACCCTACCTAACCAGGCATAGGTATTTTCTTATATGGAGCTTAAGGGCACAATGTCAACGATTGTGCACATGGGAAAATCAGTGTGAAAACACCGTTTACAACGTTTCCAACAGAGGGAAAACGGGGAGGAATTGAACTAGGCACCTGATAATTAATATGTGGGGTCGATACCGCACTTTTGATGGCGTCAGACAGGCAAAATCGAAATATTACGAGTCGTAGAACCTATCTCAAACTTACTGGTGCAATTGCGGCATCGGCTGCTGTCATGGGGTCTGCTTCTGCAAGCAAGTCCGATTATGAAGACCAGTACGATAGCGTCATTGACGTGACAGAGGTAGGGGCTGACGACGGAGGGGACGAGTCGATTACACCGATTCTTCGGGAACATGCGGACGACGATACGCTCCTTTACTTCCCATCGGGGCGATACTACATGGACGAACAGTTCCGATTTGCCGGGTTCAATAACTTCGGTCTCGCCGGGGACGACGCGGAGCTCGTTCCGGCAAACTACCACGATTTCGACAGTGGGGGCGATGGGAATTACCGTCTTTTCCGATTGGGAGTCGAATACGAACCGGGAACGGACCTTCGCGTCGAAGGGTTCACCGTCGATCAAACGGCCGACGACACGGGAATTCGTGTCATCGAGGCGGCCGTCGATGACGGCCTCCTGGTCCGCGACATCGAAGTTCTCGGCCAACACGACAGTGGAACGTGGGGGCCAGCGCGGATGGTCATCACTGACCCCGACGGACAGGGTCTCGTCGAACGGTTCCACGCACCGGATGGCGCGGCGTGGTCCAGCGAAACGCCGAGTGATTCGCTCTGGCGTGGTCCGACGGGAATCATGTGCAACGACAATAACGAAGGGACGATGACGTTCCGCGACTGTGTGCTCGGTCCCTTCCCCGACAACGGTCTGTACGCCGCAAACGGGAACGGTTCCGTGCAAATCGAGGGGGGCCGCTTCCAGAACAGTACTGGGACGAACGTCCGTCTCGGCGGTCACGACAGCTATATCAAAGACGCACGATCATCGTGGACCAGGAGAACCCGCACGGAATCGCCCAGCGTGGTCTCCGCATGGAGAAGGGTAACCTGCTCGTCGCCGAAAACGTCGATTTCCAGACGAACGTCGAGGAAAGTCCGGCGATATGGGTAACGCACGGTGCCAACTACAACTACATCAAGAACTGTACCGTCACCGTTCGAACGGACGACCCGACGACCGGAGTCATGATTCGCGGTAGTGCGGGACACACGCGTATCGAAAATACCGAAGTCAAGCACGATACGGGCGGCGGTCCAGCCATCAAAATCAAGGACGGCGACGATCCCGTTTACCTCGAAAACGTCACTATCACGGGAGAGGCACCGACTACGGGGTCACGGAGCGCCATCCAAAACAACCGTGACGACTGTGAGTTCCGAGCCGTCAACGTCAACTACAGCGGTGGTTGGGGCCGACGCGCACTGACCATCGCAGGCGACAACTGTCTGGTTTACGAGGGAGATTACGTCTCCGAAGATCACCCGCTCGAAGTCAGCGGCAACGGAACGTGGATCGAAGGAGTATCCGCACGGTCACGGCGTGACGACGTCGCACTGCTCCTCACGGGTGACTCCGAGGACACGTACGTCAAGAAGAGTGACCTCGACAACGGCATCGATGACCGTAGCTCCGACGGCTACGACGGTTGGGGCAACGACTTCTGATCGGCGACCACTGTTCCCCGCTTGCGACATCGGCTCAGGTTTGGGACCGAGTCGCCCGAATGTGATAGGCATCGGACCGCTCGCTCAGCCGTTCGACGTCGAATCCGTGATCGCGGAGATACGCCTCGATTTCCTCTGTCGTGGTGTCGTAGTGTTGGCTGAGTTCGTGATGAAGTTCAGCATACACGACACGAATGTCCGGAAGGATTGATTCGAATCCACGGAGAACCTGTAACTCGGCACCTTCGACGTCTATTTTGAGAATATCGGGGGATGGATACCGACCCTCTTCGACGAGCGTTTCGCCCCGATACACATCGATGTCGAGTTCGCCATCGACCGAGAGGGAGTGTTTTCCTTCGCCGTAATTGAGACTCCGGATCGCAAGCGATCCGATCCCGTCCTCGTCCGAGAGGGCGATTTCGGCGACCTCCCACCGATCGATGGGGACGTTCGCGGAGAGGTTGTGTCGGAGACGAACCGCGTTCGTCGGCATCGGTTCGAATGCAACGACCCTCCCGCTCCGGAGACGCTTTCCGACAAAGCACGTGTGTGTCCCGATGTTCGCACCGATATCGTACACCACATCCGACTCTCGAACGTCCTGGAGCAAGGATTCGATGACAGCCTGTTCGCCGACGAGCGAGGATGCTCTGTGATACTCGGTTCGAGAATCTGTCGCGAATTCAGTGGTAACACCGTCGATCGTCACCGTAGTAGACCAGAGATGAATTGCGAGTTTGGCGTGCCAGTAGAGCGTTGACAGTGCTGGTGCGATACCCGTCCGCTTACACCATTTCCAAGGGCGGCTTTGGGCGATAAACCGCTCTAAATCACGCATATGAATGTATCATGAGGCGACTCATAAATATATATCACAGATAATCCGAAGCCGAACGGGGGGTGGATGAATTAGCAGGGCCATAACGAAGTCAATAAAGGATATATGTTATATCGAGTATCGGACGATATCCACAGCACATATCAATATATCACCATTCTACACCGATGAATGCGTTATTTCTACCGAATCAGGACGATGATCCGTCTTTAGACGCATCCTCACTTTGGGGAGTGACACACTCGCGATGAGCAGCAGATCACCGCTCGAATTGTTTCAGTCGCTAAAGCGCGTGTTGTCACCCCGGGGCGGCGTCTCGGAACGGGCAGTGAAAAGCGGCATCTGGGCGTCGATGGCGAACTTCATCGGACGGGGACTACAACTCGTCAAGCTAATCGTCCTCGCAAACATCCTGACACCGGTACAGTTCGGGTTGGTCGCGTACGCGTTGTTGACGTTGGCCGCCATGCGACGCTTGTCGAATCTCGGTATCAAAGAGGCGCTCATTCAAAAAGAGGAGGACGGCGTCAACGAGTACCTCGACACTGCGTGGACGTTGACGGTGATTCGTGGCACGATCCTCTCGATAATCGGGTATCTCGGCGCACCGTACATCGCGACGTTTTTCGGGGCGGGACCACCGGCGACGGAGGTCATACGGGTGATGTCGTTGATACCGTTTTTGACGGGTATCCAGAATCCCGGTATCGTCTATTTCCAGAAAAATCTGGATTATGATAAGCAGTTCGTCTATCAGGTCGGAAAAGCAGTCGTCGCGGTCGGTGTCACGATCGGGTTGGCGTACCTGTGGGAAAGCGTCTGGGCACTCGTCGTCGGCGACATCGCGGGCGTGCTGACGGCAACGGCGTTATCGTACGTCCTTCACGACTACAAACCGTGGCCGAGTATCGATAGGGAGCAAACGAAGGAACTCGTCGGTTACGGGAAATGGATTACTGCGTCCGGCATCGTCGTCTTTCTCACGACGGAAGGGGACGATATGTTCGTCGGATGGTTACTTGGGAACGCTGCCATCGGAATCTACCAGTACTCGTACAAAGTTTCGAACGCTCCGGCGACGGAAGTGACGAAGGTACTATCGAGCGTCATCTTCCCGACCTACTCGAAACTCCAGAACGACGCTTCGAACCTCCGTCGCGCGTTTTTCAAGACGGTACAACTGGCGACGTTCGTCTCGATCCCACTCGCCGTGGGTATCGTCGCTGTCGCGCCCGTATTCGTCGATGCGTTTCTCGGGGCGGAGTGGCAACCCGCAGTCCAAATAATGCAGTTGCTCGCGCTGTGGGGTATGCTTCGCTCGATCGGTTCGACGACGGGGCCGTTGTTTCAAGCGGTCGGGAAACCCGATATCGCCACCAAGATACAAGTCGGAAAGCTGGTCATCCTCGTGATCGCGATCTATCCAGTAACCGAAGCCTACGGTATCGTCGGAACGAGTGCGCTCATCGTCGGGAGCGGGCTGTTCTTCTCGGAACCGGTCGCGACGTACCTCGCCGTCCGTGAGGTCGAGGGAAGCTATCGTCAGTTCCTTCGTCTCCTTTTTTATCCGCTCACGGCAAGCCTCGGGATGCTCGCCGTCGTAACCTTCGTGGGCGCACGACTCCCCTTCGGAGGAGTTCCGAAGTTCGTCGTCATGGTCGCCACCGGCGCGGTGTTCTACGGGATGGCCATCCTTGTGATGGAGACCTGGGCGAACTACGGAATCCGAGACGTGTTCCAAACGATGGCCGGTGCCATCGGAGAATGAGGACCGTTTCAGATATTCCTAAACACAATATTCCTGATGTTATACTGTGTATAGTTAACCGCCATTGAGGCTATAGTCATAGTAGAGCCAACCGTGACACGAGCGAGAATAGAAGAGACGAGAGGAGATCGGCGTGCAGCCGTCGACCGTCGTGGCACGGAACAACCGCCCAATACCCCAATAGAGGAGGACGAACGATGAACAAAGAGATATTTGGTGTTTTCGGTGATAAGGATGAGTTCGAACGGTTCCGCTCCGAGCGGGAGTTCGACGATATCGTGACGAGTGAAGTCGCGACCGTCGGAATTCGGGATACGGGGCTCGGGATTCCAGGCCGGAGCGCCTCCTATTCCGGCGACCTCGGATCGTGTATCATTTGGGGGGAAGCGTACCCCAACAAACGAGGGTGGTCCGAACCCGCCCGCTGGCTGTTGGAACAGTACGTAGAGAAGGGAAAAGACGCCGTTCGGGATCTCAACGGATCGTATCTCGCATTCATCCAACACGAGGGGGAAACGGTCGTCATCACCGATCCGATTCGGTCGTGGGAGTGTTTCTACACCGACGATCCGGGTGTTCGCGTGTTCGGGTCCGACGCGGCTGCCGTCGCAAAAACCATCGATAATCCCACGATGCGTCGCCAGTCCGTGGGTGAATTTCTCCACATGGGCGTCGTTCTGGGGGACAAGACGCTGTTTCACGAGCTCAGCCGAACGCCGTTCGACGGCTACCTGACTCCGAACAGTGTGAACGAGCTCGATAGGTTCGTCTACGACGAACAGGAGATGGACTACGTGGACGAACTCGCGGACCGCCTCCAGCGTGCGATTCGTCTCCGTTCGCGCCAACCCGGCAAGAAGGGATTGCTACTGTCAGCGGGGTACGACTCGCGGACGCTTCTGTCCCAACTTCCCAAGATCGATCACACGTACACCGTCGGGATGCCGGACGCACAGGAGGTGAAGGTCGCCCGTCGGCTGGCAAAGCAGTACGGTGTCGATCACACGACGCTAGTGACGAACGACCGTTACATCACACCCGGCGAGCAGAAGGTCCGGGACACCAACGGCATCAAGGAGTCGATTCATATCCACCACGCGGGCTACAACAGCGAGATAGAGGTGGACACGATGTACCACGCTCTCCTGTTCGATACGCTGTTGAAGGGCTTCGGTCACAAGCGGACGGAGCTGAAGTTGTTCGGGAAGACGATTCCAACGAAGCGGATGGAGCCGAATCCCGACCCGGTCGAGGCTTCGCTCGATAACTTCGGGTACCTCCCCGATCACAGTGCTGAACTCGCCGAACAGTACACGTCGGACTCGGATGCCGCCGGAAAGTTCGTCCGGAACGCCATCGACGCCGAATTCGATCGCTGTTGGAGTCGAACCGACGACGTCCAGAACGCCCTCGCGCTGTTCAGTATCCGAAACCAGCCGACGATTCCGTCCCGAACCCACCTCGCGGACAACTATCTCGAATCGTTCATCGCGGCCGACACGGAACTGCTGCAATGGCACCTCCAAACACCGCCGGAGTACCGCAACACGTCCACGGTGATTCGGGCGATTCGACAACTGGATGAGGACCTGTTCCGTCACCGTCCGCCGGACCGTCCGTACACCTCGACGCTCCTGTCGGAGATGGAGCGGTTCGCACGCCGAAAGATTCCGTTCGTTACGGAATATCAGTCTGCGTGGCCCGACCGTCAGAAAGTGTACGACCGCTACAACCTCGACCAGCGGTTGTTCCCCGAGCACGAAACGATCCACGAGTTGCCCTCACGGCACAAACTCAGGATCAACGATATGGTCGGATGGGTCGCCCAATGTTCGGAGAACAGGGTCAACCCGACGGACGTGCTGCATCTGCCGACGGAAGCCAAAAACACGGACGATGCGGGGTCTAAAACGAACGGAGCGGACGAGGTTCCGTCGGAGAACTGATTAGCAGCCGTATAATAAAACCCGCGTACAACGACTTCCAGGACAATGAGTACGAATAGCCGCTGGTGGTTTCTCGACCTCACGCTGGCGCTTGTGCTGACTGCTGTCGGCGGTGCCGCTTCGTATATGGGGATCGGCGGACGATTACAGGTCGCGCTCGTGGTCCCGCTCGTCGTCTTCTTACCGGGGTACGTTCTCGTCTCGGCGCTGTTCCCGGAAGGAGGGGACAACGATGACCGGTCGTTCAAGCCGAGCGAAAACATCTCGGCGTACGCCATCGGAGGAACTGTGCGAGTCGCGCTCGCAGCAACCCTCAGCGTCGCCATCGTCCCGATGATAGCCGCGCTGGCGAACTTCACGCCATGGGGGGTTCGTCTGCACCCGATTTTGTACGGTATCGTGATTTTCACCGCAGTGACCGGTGTCGTCGCGTTCGTCCGTCGGTTACGCGTGCCAGCGGAAAATCGGTACTCACCCGGTCTTCCCGGACTGTTGTTCAGTCCGGCGGATCGTTCGAACGGCGGATTGACGATGGCACTGAACGTGGGTATCGTCATCAGCGTCCTTCTGCTCGCATCTAGCGCCGGATACGCCGTACTTCACCCGCCACAACCGGAGCCGTTCACCGAGTTCCATCCGCAGACGAACAAGATAGACGGCAACACACAGACGATGTATCAGTCGGACCTCGCCTCGGACGGTGTGACCGTCAATATTCAGAACCACGAGGGTGAAACCGTACAGTACACCGTCGTCGCCCTCCTCCAGCGAGTCGAAGACGGGAAAGTGACGGACCAATCCCAGTTTGCGAAAGAACAGGTAACGGTCGATGCGGGACAGAAAAAGCAGGTGACGCTCACCGGCGACCCAGCGTTGTCCGGCGACAACGTTCGAGTTCAACTCTATCTGTACAATGGACCGGCGTCGGGGCAACCGGACGAACAGGCGCGCATTTGGCCGGTTTCGAAGAGTGCCTCCTCGGACCAAGGCGACAGTAGCGACCAGAATCAGGGGTCGGACAACGGTCAGGAGACCACCCAACAACAAACGACGGAACGACAAACGACGGCCCAGCAGACGACCCACCAGACGACGCAGCGGCAGAGTACCTCGACGAGTTCGCGGACGTCGTCCACAAGCAGTACGTCCACGACGGGGGGAACGACCACGACCAACGGAGGCGGCATCTCGACGACATCGAGTACCACGACGACGACCACTGACGACGGCGGCTTCTTCTAATTCGACGGTCGGTCGACCGTAACTGGTCGATCGAATCCAAAATTCGGTCGTGTGTGACGTGTTGATCGGACAGGCGATGGAAAGATCCCACACCGCTCACGTCAAGTGATTAGGAAACGGATAAACGCGCACTCAAACACGAAGGAAACGACGGGGGACTATTCGTACTGCTCGCAAACGCGGTGGACGCCTTCCTCGAAGCTGACTTCGGGTTCCCAGCCGGTTTCGGTAGTGAACTTGGTCACGTCCGCCATCGTGTCGTGGACGTACACGTCGTCCGGAATGGGATTCTCGACGTAGACGGGTTCGACGTCCGTGCCGAGTTCGTCGTTGATGTACTCGACCACGGTGTTGAAGTCGTAGCTCTCGCCGGTGCCGAGATTGTAGACGCCGGTCAGTTCGTTCTCTGCCGCGGTTTCCAGTCCGCTGACGATGTCCGTGATGTACGTGAAGTCGCGTGTCTGACTTCCGTCGCCGTAGACCTCCGGCGATTCGCCGTGAGCGATGTCGTCGGCGAACTGGGCGATGATGTTGGCGAACTCCCCTTTGTGCTCTTCCGCGCCGCCGTAGCCCTGATAGACGGAGAAAAATCGCATTCCGGCCATGTTCATGTCGTAGTGGTGGGCGAAGTACTCGGCGTAGCGTTCGCGGGCCAGTTTGGACGCCTCGTAGCCCGTCCGGGCTTCCACGTCCATGGATTCCGGGGATGGCTCCGTCCGACTACCGTAGATGGACGACGTCGTCGCGTACACGACGGTATCACAGCCGTCGTTCCGAGCCTGCTCGACGGTGTTGACGAACCCTTCGATGTTCACCCGTGCACCTTTCGTCGGGTTCTCCTCGTGCATCGCGTAGGACGAGAGCGCAGCGAGATGGAAGACCACGTCCACGTCGGTCGGGAGGTCGTCTTCGAGGACGCTCCGTTCGTGGAACTCGACGTCGTCGTCGAGGTTCTCCTCGACTCCGAGATAGCCATCGTCGATCGCGACGACTTCGTTCTGTTTGGCGAGATGGTTAGCGAGGTTCGAGCCGATAAATCCGGCACCGCCGGTTACGAGAACGCGTTTTCCCTGCATGGCTCACCATGCGACAGGCGGCGAAAAAAGGCTACTGGAACGTCAAAGCGAAACCCGCGCCCGTCCGGGGAGGCGGCTGTCAACCTCAGACAGTCCGGTTGGCACAGAGCATCACGTCCCCGTTGTCGTAGAGGATGCTCTGGTCGGGACGACAGATCTGTTGTTGGGAGACCTGTCGGTAGACGGGAACGCTCGCGGTTTTATCGCCGTTGGCCTGCTCGGATTGGCTCTCGTTGAGCTGTTTGACGAGCTGGAACGACGGTGCCCCGGTGGACTGGTACTTTCGATACACCGTAAGCGGATGGTCGGTCGGACCATCCCTGTTATCGGCAGAGAGATTGGCCGCAGTCGCCGGATACGCCCCTGTTCTGGCGAACACCGTCTGATACGGATGGTCGGTGTGGATGAACAACGATTGATCCCGAGGGAGTTGGGACGAATCGGGCGACCCCGTCATGTCCGCGATGGTGTGAACCGCCGCGATTTCCGACTCGGTGTAGGTCAGTCGCTCCTGGTCCTGCGGGAAGAACGGACTGTCCAACGTCCCGTGGCTGGAGATAACCATCACACTCGGATACAGGAGCGCGAGGACGACCAACGCTGTAACCACGACGTTCCGGTTGAGGTTGTGCACGAGATAGCCGACACCCATCGCACCGAGGATGGCCATCGGCGCGTAGAGGAACGCGAACCAGCGCTGTGGGATGAAGTTTCGGATGCCGAACATCGGTAGACCGAGCGTGAAGGCCGTCATCACGATCGTCGCGAACAAGAGCGTAAACACCGAATGGGAGATGCGTTTCCGGCGAAGCACGTACAGACAACCGACGGTTGCCAACGCGAACAGGATCAGGAATCCCGACGCGTCGATGTACGTCTCGATTTTTTGGAGAAGGGTCGGTGCGGAAAGCGTGATGAACTGGGAGTTGTTGCTCGCGAGATTGAACAGTCCTGCGCTCGATACTAATGTCTGTTTCAGATACAACAACACCGTTTTGAGGAACGAATTCCCGTTGTATGGGGTAAACGACCACATGAACGTGACGAGACCGATGTCAAACGCAAGGAGTCCCGCGAGATTGACGGGTTCCAGTTTTCGGTAGACGCCTGGTCTGCGAGCCGTCATCTGGAAGATATCCAGCTTGAACACAAACTGTGCTAGCAGTCCTGAAAACACCACGACGAGCATGATGAACGTCGACACCTGATGGGTCAGGATGATGGCGATGGAAAGGAACACGAGCAGGCCGAAGTCCCGTGCGTTGTACTCCAGCCGCATGATTCGCAGGAGTGCGTAGACGATAGCGATGAAGAACAACAGACCGTGACTCGTCGGAATGAGGTGAATCCCCCACTCGATGAAGTAGTCACCGAGCGAGTACAACATTGCCGCGAGCACGGCCCACCGTACCGGAACGAGTAGCTTCGTCGCGCCGTAGACGAACAGAATCGCCATCGGCATCACGAGACCGACCGAGAGGTATAGTGCGTTCCGAAGCGACACGTCGTACAACATCGCGGAGGACGCAACGAGCAAATGGAACAGCGGTGCCGCGATTTGTTTGTTCCCGTTCATCGCGGAGAGGGAGTGCTGTTCGAAAACACCCCGGGCCAACTGTGTCATGTGCGTCCAGATGTCGATTCCGATGTACGTCGGCGTGGTGTACACCGCCGTGAGCCGAATGACGAACGCGAGCGCGATTACCTGGACCAAGAGAAGCGACGGAAGGAGGTCCTCGTCGTCCACGAACAGGATTTGAAGCATGATGAGCGTTCCCGTGATGCCAGAGAGGACGTAGAACAACCGGGAGCGCTCGCTCGCGTGCAGTGCGATGGCGATCATCGCGGCCATCAGCACGAAACAGATACTCGGGAGTACCTGCGCGACTAGCTGTGAGAACGATGGATACTCGTAAATCGTCTCTCGGTCGTTGCGGACGGCGAGCAGATAGAGTCCACAGCCGAGGCCGAGGACGATGGGAATCGTCTTGATGTATATCTGTGAGGCGAAAAACCGCAACGGAAACAGCCCGATGGCGACGATGAGACCGAGAATTGCCGCATCGACGTCGAACCGTCGCTGCTTCAACCAGCCAGACATATTCCCAAACATCGATTATCGCCTCCGTCTGCCGAATCGTGGTTTCGTTATCATAGTTAAACCTCCGCGCCCGGCCGTGTCGTCCGACCGTGTTTCCGGGAACGGCCGGTGAGGGCGCGCAAAATGACGTCGGTCGTATCGACTTTGTCATCGAGAAGCCGTTCTCGGCGTTGCTGCCAGTCGGTGTCGCCTTCGAGGATGGAAACCGACTGTTCGAGCGCGCGCTCGTGTCGGTCTTCCTGCTGATAGTTGAACAGGAGTTCGTAGCGCTCGTCCAGTTCGTCCGTGTAGCCCATCGTTAGCGTGTTAACGTAGATGGCAGGCGTACCGAGGACGCACTCTCCGCCGCCATCGTCGCGCCTTCCCCGACGAACAAGTCGGCGAACGCGAGCAGGTCGTGCATCCGGTGTGGCGCGACCGTTGCCCGGTGTGATTCGAGCGACGAGGGGAGCGAGCGTTCGGAGGTGATGAGCACCTCCGAACCGGCGTCCTCCAATTGCGTGACGACATCGCGTACGTCGTCGAATCCACCTTGTCCCACGTCGTGTGATGCGCCCCACTCGACGAGCCTGAGGACGGTGAATTTCTCCTCGGGATCGAGACCGAGTTCCTCGACCACCGTCGGGTCGGGCGTGAATCGGTCGGGGTGGAGATACGCGAGTTCGTGATAACCGGGGTATCGAACCTGCTTCGAACCCACATCACGCGTGTAACAATCGGGGGTGTAGATGGCGTCGGCGAACGGAAACGCGAGTTTCTGAATGAGTTTCGCGTGTTCCGTGTCGTAGAAGATGACGCTGCGTGCACGCACGGCCGTTGCCACGTGTGCGGCCGCTACACCGCCGATGGCGGTTATCACATCCGGCCTCAACTGAACTGCCCGGCGGAGCAGACGCGCCTCGTAGGTCGCCTGTACCCGTGCCAGTTCCGACAGACCCGACGCGGTGCCAGCCAGCACCTCGTGGTCGATGTCGTACCGATCGAGCAGTTCGACCGCCATTTCCTTCTCACGGGCGAAGACGTGAACGTCGTGCCCCTCGTCCTCCAGTTCCGCGATCGCGTTGCGGAAGAAGTGGACGTGTGCCGGGTGTTGAATGGTGACGAACACTCTCATGGGTTCTGCCTCCTGTCGAGGACGATTCCGACGATGATTCCGACGACGCCGACGAGAAGCGACGTGAGCGATTTGCGTGCGTCGTCGTTCTTCGTCCCGGTGAGGGTCGAGCCCAACGCTCGGACACCGAGTGCGATCCCCGCTAATCCGCTGACGATGCCGAAGAGATAGGCGATACCGAGCGGGTGAGTTCGGTAGCGTGCCCCGAGCCGCCAGAAGAAGTTTCTGAGGAGCATGAGCGACACCTTGGGGATGTAGTCGCCGTACTGGATACTGCTCTCCTCGTCACCGTACGTCGCGGGCATATCCACGTCCGCGACCCGCATGCCGGCGACGTTCAGCTTCACGAGGATGTCGTTGCAGTAGCCGTAGTACTCGTACATCCCTTCGAGATCGATAGCCTCCAGCGCTGGCAACGAGATCGCTGTGTACCCGTTCTGTGGATCAGTGATGTCCCAGTAGCCGCTGGCGATGCGCGTCAACCCGGTCAACAACCAGTTTCCGAGCAGGCGGAATCGTGGCATCTCTTCGCGGAGTTCCGAGTTCGAAAGACGGTCGCCTTTCGTGTACTCGGCGTCTCCGGTCACGATCGGGTCGAGAAACCGAGTCATTATATCGGGGTCCATCTGTCCGTCCGCATCGACGGTGACGGTGATGTCCGTCCCGTCCTCGCGGGCCGCGAGATACCCCGTTTTGATCGCCGCTCCGGCCCCTCGGTTCACCGCATGCTGAATGGCGACGACGCCGTTGACGGCGTCGTCACTCTCCCCTGCACGGGGTGCACGCTCGATGGTTGCGTGTGCTCTAATTTCGTCCCACGTACCGTCGGTCGAGGCGTCGTCAACAGCGTAGACACGGTCCACGAAGTCGGGGAGCGAGTCGAGAACATCGCCAACGAACCCTTCTTCGTTGTACGCGGGCACGACGACGCCTATCGTGTGCCCTTCGTACATCTACACCCTCCGGTAAGCGAATCCGGCGTCGAATACTTTCTCGGCGTTGAACGCGCCAGTTACGTCGATGAAGACGGGATCGTCGTTCATCCGGTCCGCCATCTCCTCCAAGTCGAAATCGTAGAAATCCTGATGCGGCGTGGCGAGGACGATGCCGTCGTATCCGTCGAAGGAGAAGTCGTCGTCCTCCTCCACGGAGATGCCGAACTTCTCACGCATGAGTTCGTTGTCACCGTGTGGATCGTAACCGACGGTCTCGATGTCGAACTCCTGGAGCTGACGAATGATGCCGTCCACTTTGGACGTGCGGATGTCGGCCACGTCCGGCTTGTAGGTCAGCCCGAGGATGAGGACGCGACTGTCTCGAAGCGTCTTTCCTGCCCGGTTCAGCTCCTTTATCATCATGTTAGAGAGGTGGGCAGGCATGGCTTCGTTGACGTCACGGCTCTGCTGGATGAGTTTGGGCGAGAATCCAGACTGCTTGGAACGATGGATGAAGAAGTACGGATCGACGGGGATGCAGTGACCACCGACCAGTCCTGGGCGGTAGTCGTGGAAGTTCCACTTCGTCCCCGACGCTTCAAGGACTGAACGCGTGTCGATGTCCATATCCATGCTGTCGAAGGCCATCGCCAGTTCGTTCACGAGCGCGATATTCAGGTCACGCTGGACGTTTTCTACCACTTTGCTCGCTTCCGCGACTTCCATGGAGTCCGCTTTGTGAACACCCGCGTCGATGACGGTCGCGTACAGTTCGGCGATATCGTCACGAACCTCGTCGTTCATTCCGCCCACGACTTTCACGACGTCGCGGAGACCGTGCTCCGGGTCGCCGGGCGTTGCGCGCTCCGGCGAGTAGCCGACGAAGAAGTCCACACCGCAGGTCAGTCCGGACGCTTCTTCGATTGCGGGAACGAGGACTTCACGGGTCGCTCCCGGGAAGACCGTGGATTCGAGAATGACGGTCGTGTCGGGGGAGATGTGTTCGCCCACAGTTTTTCCGGCAGCCACCACGAAGTCGAGGCTGGGTTGGTCGTTTTCGTCGACCGGCGTCGGAACCGCGATCATCACGTAATCCGCACGGGTGATCTCATCGGGGTCGTTCGTGTACGTGATTTCGCTCTCAGCGATGGCCTCGTCTCCGAGGTCGCCCGTGGTGTCAGTGCCGCCGCGAAGGGTTTCGACTTTGCTGTCGTCAATGTCGAAGCCGACGACGTTGTACCCTTCTTGGTCGAATCCGACTGCCAACGGGAGTCCAACGTAGCCGAGACCGACGACACAGATCGTCGCTTCCCGGGCCTCTGTTACGTCGCTCTCATCACTTCCAGCGTAATCCGGCTGGCTGTCGATGTCTCCTATCGTCGAGTTCATGGGTGATTGTCCTCCATTCGAGTGCTCCCCGGTATCGACTGATACCAGAGCGACCGGCAGCGAGGGAAAGCGGAGGTTGAGTTTCCTTCGATTCTCCGGTCGGACTTTCCTCGTTAAAATCCATCAAACCCTGTGGGCTTTATTATACACTGACTAATGGCCTCGTGCCCGAGAGTGGCGGTTTTTCAGTAGGAAGATATGCGGGGAGAGGAAAGATAACACACCACAATCCGTAGATAGATAATATCCACAACCAGTCACGCACGCGTAATAGCAAATAGATAAGCCACCCCCGTGTCAGCCGGTCTTCGTGGCTGACGGGTCCGATATGTTATGAAAATACATGCGGGTGGATAATCGCAAGACTGCGGCATTATGAACTCGCTACAACGGTTTGAATGGTAAACGAACAAGAACGAACAGTACGGGAAAGTGGGTGCAACATCCGGGAGCGGCTTCTCCGTTTATTACCTCCCCCAGGAACGGACATGTATGAGCGCAACGACACAACAGGTCGAAGAACAATCTAGCTCCATGGACACGACATCGTCCGTAGAGTTGGGCGAGGATCAAATCTACCATCTCCTCCAGAACGAACGACGTCGTTACGTCCTTCGATATCTACACGGCTCGGACGAACAGGAATCGATGCGCGACATCGCGGAACAGGTCGCCGCATGGGAAAACAACAGCACCGTTCAGGCGATCACGTCCAGTGAACGCCAGCGTGTGTACATCCCGCTGTACCAGTCCCATCTGCCGAAACTCGACGAAGAGGGCATCATCGAGTACGACCAGAGTCGCGGGACCGTAGAAAAAACGGACATGGCCGACGTGTTGTACGACTACCTCGAACCGACCGCAGTTGCGGCGGATGACGACGAAGATGTAAGCGATGACGAACAAACTCGCTGGGAACACTACTACCTCGGCGCATCCGGCATCGGCGTAACTCTGCTCGCCGGAGCGGCACTCGGTCTGTCCCCGTTCGCAATACTCCCATCGGGTTCGGTTGGACTGGCGATCCTCGGCATGTTCTGGGCGTTAACAGTTGGACAGCAACTCGCGTAACGATCGACCAAACGAGTGACGGATAGGGATGCTTTGCGGATCAGTTTTTTACTAATGCAACTCATGTTTTCGTTTATTTACATCCGAGAATCCATCAGATCTCCATAAACAGACGAATCTCGGTCGTAACCTACTAGTAAGGCAGGCTAAATACAAAAGGTATAAGCAGTAGAAATCCAACCCCAAAGGAAAAATACTCAGCGCGGAAATACCAAACATAGAACGGTTCACCTTACGAAACCGGAAGCCAGACTTCACACCAACATGACAAACAGGCAACTAGCCATATTCTCCGTCTGCCTGCTACTCCTCACCGCCGTCGCGCCGACCGCGTCCGCCGGTGCAACACCGGGAGGTAATCAATTCGTTATTCAGAGCGTTACGTACTCGGGTGCGGGCGTTGCCAAAGCCGGGGAAAATATAACATATTTGTGGCGGTCAGCACCACACAACGAAACTGTAACAGTGTATACAGGAAATCGTTCCGGAACGCACGAGGTGTGTACTAATTTCCGTACGCCGGGGAACAACGCGACGAATTTGACGGGTACGAAGACGTGTCGAGAGATATCGCTCTCCCCCAACGGCGTCCAACAGATCAACTTCAGCTTCGGGAGTATTTCGACGAACGCGAGTGGACGACAGAACGCTGTTGCGACGGTCAAAGACGGAGAGAAGGTCATCGCACAGCAAACGGTTCCCGTCTATCTCATGGTGAAGACGGGCGATGACGATGGGGACGACCTGACCAACAAGAAGGAGATCAAGCTCGGAACGAACGTTACGAGCAAGGATACCGACAAGGACGGGCTCGAAGACGGCGAAGAAGTGAACAACTACGGGACGAACGCGACGAAAGCGGATACGGACGGGGACGGACTCCGCGACAGACAAGAGATAAGCATCGGGTCGAATCCGACCCAGGAGGATACCGACGCGGACGGGTTGTCAGATAAGCGAGAGTACGAACTCGGAACGAACGTCAGTAACGCCGATACCGACGGTGATGGATTGACCGACGTTTCGGAGGTGAACGGCACGACCAAACCCACGATGGCGGACAGCGACAAGGACGGATTGAACGACAGCGTGGAGGTCGCAGGTGCCACGGATCCGATGAAACCCGATACCGACGAGGATGGGTTGGAAGATGGAAAAGAGAAGAAACTCGGAACGGATCCGACGAAAGCGGACACCGACGGGGACGGACTCAGTGACGGGACGGAACAGAAACTCGGAACGGATCCGTTGAAGCGAGATACCGACGGTGATGGACTCAGTGACGGGTTCGAACACAGCTTCGGGACGAACCCGAACAGTCGCGTTCTCACTGGTGGTCTGTACCTCGTCTTCCTGAGTTTACTCGTCGGGATGGCGCTGTTGGTTCAGCGGAACGGAACCGAATGGCTCCCGACGCTACTCGGGGGCGAGAGCAGTCGGGACGGAGAACCCAAACCCGAGCCGCACCTACAGGATGGGAAAGTGACGACGGACGCGGATCGCGTCTTAAAACTCCTGCGAGAGAACGGCGGTCGACTTCCACAGGGAGAGATCATCGAGCGGACGGGTTGGTCGAAATCGAAGGTGAGCCGCCTCCTTTCGAAGATGGAAGACAGGAAACAGGTGAGTAAGATAAATATCGGCCGGAAGAACATCGTCATCCTCTACGGACAGGAACCTGGGAATACAAATAACACGTCCGAAAAACCGCAGTAGAGACGGTTGAAACCGCTAGTCAACGGGTAGTTCGGCGCCGAAGTGTGGAAATGTTTAACATTATAAATACACATCTAAACAGAGTGTAACTGTATCGAAACCCGATACATTCGGTTTACATTCCTGCTAAGATACCCCCTTAATCAGTCTATAGTAATGGGGGTAGGGAGAAATGTCGAAGACAAGAGCCAGTCGTTTCCAGCAGGTGGGACGGCGGGGCCTATAGGACACACCCATGAACTACCTTGACACAATAGACGGACGTGCGACGGTTCGTTCTGGCTTGCTTCACGATACGACGGGGCGTGCCAGCTCGGAACGACAGTACGAGCAGTCCGCGAGAAAAACGGAGGAGACGTAGGATGTGTGGAATTATCGCCCGCATTGGCGAAGGAGATGCGATTACGAAGCTCGTTACGGGACTCGAAAATCTCGAATATCGAGGTTACGATTCGGCCGGAGTCGCCGTCCAGAACGGGTCAGGGATATCGGTCTACAAGCGTTCGGGCCAGATCTCCGAACTGAAAGACAGTATCGTCGGGAGCGTCCCCAAAGGGAACGTCGGGATCGGTCACACGCGATGGAGCACGCACGGACCACCGACCGACGAAAACGCTCACCCCCACACGAGCGAGACGGAAAACGTCGCCGTGGTTCACAACGGTATCATCGAGAACTACAACGAACTCAAAGAGTGGCTCAAAGGGGAAGGCTACGAGTTCACGAGCGATACCGATACAGAGGTCATTCCACATCTCTTCGAATACTATCTCGAAGACGCGTCCAGCATCGAAGACGCGTTCCGCCAAACCATTCGCGACCTCGAAGGCAGCTACGCGGTCGCAGCGATCGTCGATGGCGTACACGCCATCTACGCGGCCCGACAGGGATCGCCGCTCATCCTCGGACTGGACAACAACGAGTACTACCTCGCCAGCGACGTGCCCGCGTTCCTCGACCACACTGATCGGGTCGTCTACTTCGAGGACGGCGACGTCGCCGTCCTCGACCGAACGGCGTGACGATGACCGACCTCGACGGGAACATGGTCACTCGTGACGTGGAACGGATCGACTGGGACCCCGAGGACGCCGGTAAAGGTGGCTACGAGCATTACATGCTCAAGGAGATCAACACCCAACCGAACGCGCTCGCCAACACCATCGAAGGACGAGTGGAGGACGGGGAAGTCAGCCTCGAAGCCTTCCCGGACGGGACGTTCGCCGATGTAGACGACGTTCAGTTCGTCGCCTGCGGGACGTCGTATCACGCCGCGCTGTACGGACAGCAACTCCTCAACCAGTGTGGAATCCGTGCACAGGCGTTCCGAGCGAGCGAATACGTCGATTCGTCTGCCAGCACCATCACGGAGGACACGTTGGTCGTCGCCGTTACCCAAAGCGGGGAAACGGCGGACACCCTCGGTGCGCTACGAGGAGCAAAAGAGAAAGGCGCACGAACCGTCACCGTAACGAACGTGATGGGTTCGACGGCGGCCCGCGAAGCCGACGACGCGCTGTTCATCCGCGCCGGACCGGAGATCGGTGTGGCCGCCACCAAGACGTTCTCCTCGCAAGCGGTCATGCTCTCGCTCCTCTCGCTACGACTCGCCGAGGACATCGAGACGGCGACATCGCCGGAGGACCAAGCGGACCTCCTCCGCGACTTGGAGAAACTGCCCGAGCACGTTCAGGAAGTGCTCGACACCACGGACGCCAAACGGATAGCCAGCCGATACACCGGCAGCGAGGCGTTCTTCTTCATCGGTCGAGGGTTGAACAACGCCGTCGCCAAGGAGGGGGCGTTGAAGTTCAAGGAGATCACCTACGAGCACGCCGAAGGGTTCGCCTCCGGCGAGTTGAAGCACGGACCGCTCGCGCTCGTAACACCGGATACACCAGTGTTCGCGCTGTTCAACGGCGTGAAAGACAAGAAGACGCTGCAGAACGCCAAGGAAGCACAAGCACGCGGCGCACCCATCGTCTCGGTCGCGTGTGCAGGCCACGATTCGGAGAAAATCTCCGATGCGTTCCTCGAAATCCCGAAGACTCACACCGTCTGGGCGGGACTGCTGGCGAACATCCAGTTGCAGCTAGTGTCCTACTACGCGGCGAAGAATTTGGGTCGCCCGATAGACAAACCGCGAAATCTGGCGAAAAGCGTCACCGTCGAGTAATCGACGAGGGTAGTGTCATGGAACGCGGTCTATTTTTTGCGGATACGAACGGGCACGAGTCCGGAGTCGATACGCGTGAAACAGCGCGAGCGTTGCGAACGCGGCGATAGTTACGTACGCAACCGAGAGGACGAACGTACTATCGACGATCCATGCACCAACCACCCCGCACGCGCTGAGAATTGCGAGCCAAAGATACCGAACGCTCCAGTCGGTCGTAGACATCGTCCGGAGCTCACACGGGAAGAATATTATTATCAGGTGAGTAAACGCGTGGCTAGCCGCCACATAAACGGACGAATTCGACGGTGAGAAAGAACAAACAAACAGATATGTGGAAATGCCTGAAAGTAGCAATATCGGCCGAGCCAAAACTTATTACTAGGATCGCGGAATAGTAACAAACGTCCCGTCGTCGCCGTGGCAGACGTCGGCAGGGACAGCTGTCATCCACTCTTCCGAACGTCTAGATGGGAGCCGTGGCTACGGGTAGTTATGGTGAAGGCCGTCGAAGGGGAGAGCACATTTCGTCTGTCTTCGCGGGAGGATTGGCAGGTGGATTTGGTAGGAGTGAGAGAGGTCATTTCGTGTGCTTTCTCTCTGAAGAGTGCACTCATAGGTAGAGATGTGGTTGATCCAACGGCTTTCTCGAAAACTCACCGAGCACACGAAACTGACGAAGTTAGGTTTTAAAAATACGCCTAATACTTTCGCATAGAAGATAAAACGGTATTGTCTACTGTAGAGAGAGTATATGTGTGTCTAGCTTTTGTTTTAGAAGATAGAAGATCGGGAGGAAACGGTGGGCACGGTAGGGTATTTTTCGAAAGAGTAAGAGAGTGGATTTCGTCTGTTCCTGCCGTGTGACGTTAGAGTAGAAACGCTGAAAACGACCATTTCGGAAAATGTCACTCCTTAAAACTGAGTTTCGTCTGTTTCATGTGCCTGGGGTTGTTTCAAGAACAACCGGAGATTCAGCGTCAAAGCGACGGGTACCCCACTCTCGGACAACAGAGCACACGAAATGACCTCTCTCACTCACCACGACATTCTATGACAAAGTCGAACGGGAAGAGTACATTTCGTCTGTCTTGTTGGAATTACACTTCCCAGTTTTCAAATAGTTTGCTCCCATCCACACCAGTTTCCTTGCTTCGTGATCAGACACACACCGGTTTTCCTCTGCTTTTCGATGAGGGCGACCAACTACCGCTAAAGTCCATCTTTTTAGCCCAAGTAAAAATCCAGTACGGCTATATTGTATATATTGACTAATAAAACATCACCCCGGATAGATCTTCCATGTGTTCTATTCGCAGGATAGCAGAGGAAACATGGTGTGAGTGTCCTACTTAAACCACGAGAGATAGCACAGGAAATCTGGTGTGTCTTCCGAACGGAGATTATCGATGCGAAAGAGAAGAAGCCCGCTATTCCGCGTATTCGGCCACGAAGGCGTCGGCCGTCTCGAACACCTCGTCGGCGGCGTCCGGGTCGCGGGCCTCGGCGGCGATGCGAACCAACGGTTCGGTGCCGCTGGCGCGGATGAGGAACCAGCCCTCGTCCAGCGACACGCGGACGCGTCGATGGTCGTGGCGTCTTCGTAGCGCTCGGTGACGGCGGCCGAGAGGGATTCCATCAGACCGACCTTGTCCTCGACGTGGACGTTCTTCCGCCGGATAGGGTACTCGCCGACGTCGGCCGCGAGCTCCGACAGCGACCCGTTTTCGGCGACGAGTTCGGCGAGGCGGCAGGCCGCGAGGGGACCGTCGGGGCAGAGCGTCTGGTCGGCCCAAATCCACGCGCCGGACTGCTCGCCGCCGAAGACGACACCGGGTTCGGTCGCGCGCTCGGCGACGTACACGTCACCGACCTGCGTCCGCACCACGTCCGCGCCCTGTTCGGCGAGGACGTCCTCGACGATGAGGCTGGTGTCGACCGGCGTGGCGATCGTTTCACCTTCACCGGCGTGTTGGCGTGCGAACAGGGTGAGCAACACGTCGCCCGAGATGAAGTCGCCGTTTTCGTCCACGGCCATCATGCGATCGGCATCGCCATCGTGTGCGATTCCGAGGTCCGCGCCGATTGCCGTGACGTGATCACAGAGCGACTGGCAGTTCTCCGCCGTTGGTTCGCTCGGGCGTGCGGGGAAACGGCCGTCGGGTTGCGCGTTCAGCGTCTCCACGTCACAGCCGAGTTCGTAGAGGGCGTCGGCGGTGGCCGCACCAGCACCGTTCCCGACGTCGATGACGACGGAGAGATCAGCGGGCGAGACTGCCTCGGCAAGGGTTTCGACGTGTTTGTCGTGTGCCCCATCCCAGTGTGTTTCTTCGCCGGTTTCGTCCCAGCTTGCGAGGTCGAACGCCTCGTCCTCGATGATGGATTCGATTTCCGCGCGTTGGTCGGCGTCGAACGCTTGCCCGGACGGGTTCCAAAGTTTGATTCCGTTGTCCGTCGCCGGGTTGTGTGATGCTGTGATGGAGACGCCCGCGTCGGCGTCCTGCCACTCGACGCTTCGAGCGACGGTCGGCGTCGAGGCCAGACCGAGCATCACGACATCGGTTCCACATTCACGGAGACCGGCCGAAAGCGCATCCGCGAGGAATCGTCCGCTGTCGCGGGGGTCACGTCCGATAACGACGCGCTCGACGCCGGTCGAGGCGAGCGCTCGACCGACCGACAACGCGAGGTCTCCGGTGACTACTTCGCCGACAGGGCCGCGAATTCCGCTGGTTCCGAACATTGATTCGTACGACATTCGGGACGGCCAAAAGGGTTCCCTTCGGACGGGACTGTTTACTGGAAAGCGGGCATGAGTCGTCGGTTTTTACCAAATGAGAGAAAAGTTCACAACCGTCCGACTACATAGAATGTGAGAGTATATCACGCAAAGGAACGAATAGTAACTCGAAACGAGTGAGTGGAAATGTACACCGAAATACTCGTGGCGACCGACGGAAGCGACAGGTCAGCCGTCGCGTTGGAGCACGCTTTCGAGTTGGCGGCACAGTTCGACGCGACGCTCCACGTAGTGTACGTACTCAATACGGCCAACAGTCCGCTTGGACTCGACAACGTTCTCACCGACGTTCACAACCCACCGGGGGAATCGCTCATCGAGGAAGTCGTCCAAGAGGGACGAGAGCAGGGTCTCACCATCGAAGGCCACGTCCTCAAAGGGGTTCCCCACGAAACGATCGTCGAGTACGCCATCGAGAACGGGGTCCATCTCATCGTTATCGCAACCCACGGTCGAAGCGGGGTCGTGCGAGGGATGCTCGGCAGCGTCACCGAAAACGTCATCCGTCGCTCGGAGGTCCCCGTCCTCACGGTTCGAATCGGTAGCGCCGATGGCTGAGCGACCGAAGTGAACAAAATTTTGACGCTGTCGGGAGAATCCCGCAACATACCGGGGAAGACATCAGAGTTATATTTGGGCACGCTAAACAAAGAATTAGATGAGTCAAAAGCAGGGAGCTGGAATGCCATGTCGCGAGTAGCAAACGAGCGATTGGGATTCTCTACCGACAACGAGGAGATGATGTGATGAAATACTCCTTTCGGGAAGTTCTCTCATACCTCGGGCCGGGATTCATCATCAGTGTCGCGTACATGGACCCCGGTAACTGGGCCACGAACATTTCGGGCGGTGCGAAGTTCGGATCAGCGCTCCTCTGGGTCATCGTCCTCGCCAGTTTCATGGCGATGGGAATTCAGATAGTCGCGGCGAAGCTCGGTATCGCAACAGGGAAGGGTGTCGCACAGCTTTGTCGGGAGCGATTGCCCCGGCCTGTCGTCCTCGTACTCTGGGCTGCTGCGGAGCTCGCGATGATCGCGACGGATATGGCGGAGATCATCGGCGCAGCCATCGGTTTCAGCCTCATCTTCTCGCTTCCGCTTTGGGCGGGTGCGATACTGGCGGGAATCAGTTCGTTCGCGCTTCTCGGGGTCAGAACCGCACACAAACGAGGATTTCGATGGGTCGAACTGCTCATCATGTCCCTGGTCGGCGTCATCTCGATCGCGTTCATCTTCGAGATGGCGCTCGCGCAACCGACCGCGGGAGAAATCACGAGCGGACTTGCACCGAGTATCCCGAATGCGAGCGCACTGTACGTCGCTATCGGGATACTCGGTGCCACCGTGATGCCCCACAGCGTCTACCTCCACCCGTACATCGTCCAAGATCGTCGGAGCCGTCTCATCGAGGACGAAGGGGATACGGAAGAGGTTCACCGGCGTCACTTCATCCTCGAAAGCGTCGATACCGTCATCGCGCTGTTCGGGGCCATGTTCGTCAATGCGGCGATGCTCATCGTCGCGGCGGCCGCGCTTCAGGGCACCGGCATCGAAACCCTCAACCAAGCGTACGTCACGCTCGATGGTGTGTTCGGTGGACACGCTAGTTTGGCGTTCGGTATCGCCCTCATCGCCGCCGGACTCTCCTCGTCGCTCGTGGCGACGATGGCCGGACAGACGGTGATGGATGGCTTCCTCGACCTCAACATCAACGTCTGGATTCGACGATCAGTCACGCTCATTCCAAGTTTGGCCGTCGTGGTCGCCGGGTTCGACCCGACGTCGGTGCTCGTCGCCTCGCAGGTCGCGCTGAGTTTCGAACTCCCGTTCGTCCTCATCCCGCTCGTCTGGTTCACCCGGGAGGAGGGAATCATGGGTTCGTTCCGCAACTCGTCACGAACGACGAGCATGCTCGGGATCGTCATCGCGCTCATCATCGTCCTCAACATCTGGTTGCTTTACTCGACGCTATTCGGGTGACGTGTTTCGACAAGTCAATTGTTCCCCGTCGCACGGACGACAGCGTACAGAACCGCGGTGACGATGCCGGTGTACTGAATGACGGCGACGAGAATGATGGCACCGCTACGGATGCTTTCACTCAGAAGCCAGAATCTCAACGGAATTCTGAATCAGACGATCAGACGGACGACGATGAAGAAATAGGTTCGGAGAGGGACGGAACCGGTTGTGGTCCATCGTCCGGAACCTGTGTCGGTTCCATCGGCTCTTCGATGCGGTATATCATCGCACCCTCGTTCTCGTAGACGAGTTTGTATCGATCCGAATCGACGAGGTGCTCACGCATCCACGGTTTCTGATATTCGTCGATGCCACGGACGGTGTAATGTCCTTTCGGGACGTACACGTAATCCGGGTTGACCTTGTTGGAAACCAACTTCTGGGTCAAGCAGGTTTTGCCCGGACAGCGAGATATTCGCTTGTACAAGCCTAGCTGATGCCGATACTTGGCATGGCCTTTCCACTCAACCCCCCACGGGCCGATGAGAATCGTCCGGTCGGTCATGAGCGGGAACCACTCCGCGCTGTCGCCGAGGACGACGAAGTTAGCGCTCGGACTCGTGTTGTCCTGAGCCCACTGCATCGCAGCCATGTCGTCGTCGTCCACGAACGACGGCTGTGTCGAACTACCGAGATGGGAGTGTAAATCACCCGCCGCGAACGCGACACCGACGCTCGATACCAGGATCGCGAGAACCATGATGACAGCGAGCGGTGCGGACCGGGAGTATCGCGTCCGCTTCGACCAGCGACGGACCAGCGGGATGACGACCTCGAACACGAGTACCGACGCCATCATCACACCTGCCGGGAACTGATACCGGAGCTTTCCGAGCATGTACGCACCCGAAAGCATCCACAACGGGAGGAAAAACCGTCGCTTTGCGACGAGATATGCCGCACCGGCGAACGAGCCGATGAAGAAGATGGTCGGCATGCTCATGTCCAGCGGGTAGATGAACTGCTTGATCAGACGGTGCGTCCCACCACCCAAGCCTGTGTGTGTCCCGGAAGCGGCGGTAAAGATACTGGGGCCGTGAATGGCGATGATTTGAAGCCACCATGGGGAGGAGATTACCACCCCTCCCATGACGACGATTCCACCGTACACCAGTCCCCGGAGCGTTCGGTTGAAACACACGTACATCACGAGATACGTCGTCCCGAAAAAGACGGTGTAAACCGGATGGGTGAGTATGATCAACCCGAAAAGGACAGCGGAGGCTAAGAGCCACTTTCTCTCCTCCGTTTTGAACAGCTTGATACCCGTGTACGCGCCAGTCACGACGAAGAGGAATGCGGGGGCACGAACGATGCCACCCGCAGAGAGGTGCCACTGAAGGACGGGCGGTGACACTGCGAGGAGAAGCGTGGCGAATCCTGCTCGCGGCGTCGAATCGAGTATCTCACGCGAGAGATAGTAGAACGGCACGAGATACAGGATCGTGACGAGACCGGGAAGGAGACGACTCAACGTGATGGGATCGACGCCAGTCGTGTCCATCAGAATCGCAGAAACGTAGTACATCAACGGCGGATAGGCGAACGGAACACCCTCCTTGGTATAAAGTGGGATTTGGGCCGGGAGACCGTAGCCGTGTGCACTTATTTCACGTGCGATTTTCATATAGAGGCCCGCACCGTACGCCGGGTACGGATGCGTCATGAGGTACGTGAGATACACCAGCACTCCCGTCCCCATCGCTGTCGCGAGCCAGGCACGTTCGTCGCTGGCAAGCTCGACTAACTTCGATACGACATCCCATTTTTGTCGTTCATTGATTTCATGTGACATCAGATTTCACTCCAACTTCGATAGTCGTTTGATAGTTTCCCTGACCGGGGTTCGTCGACACCCTCCGACACGCACCATTCACTTTGTGAGTGGGATGGGTGCCGATTTGTGAACCAAGTGGGCGCGAGAGTTGTTGCTTGTATGCAAGAGCGGCCGACTATACTTTCTTTCTGGCCGCTATGCTTACAATTCCTGCCCGTATTTCGTCTACGTTCGAAACGCGATTCGGACATCGCAGTAGCGAACACGTGGGAGGGGAGCACAGGAGTACGGCGATACGTCATCAGGGAGGGCATCTTTTTCATAGCGTATACGTGGAGACTTTTTATTATCGCGTGACTAAGCCGTTCAAGCACTGTTTGAACGTTGAATGAACGATCTAGTACGATCCTACTGGGAAGTGAAAATCGCGAAACGATAATATGGAGATCATATATGGGAAAATACAGCACAGTATACTTAATTTTGTGGAATCGTTGATAGCATGGAAACTGCTCTCACGGACCATTCGATAGTCGACTGGCCGTGTTCGGAATCGGAAAAATACAATTAGATAGTAGATAGAACGATACAGATGTCGAGTTATACTGCATGTCATATGGTAGCGTATATCTCATTCACACACACACCACGTTTCCAGTGAAATCGGAAAAAGGTGGGTGGGGGTGCAGATGAAATGGGGGTTTGATGGGGGTTTCCTTACCACAAAACAACAGGAAATGCTACAGATCCCCATGAAGTACGTGTGAAGAACATAAACAAGAAGGAGAATAATTATATTTGTATGAAAATATATAGACAGAAGGGAGACACCGCGTTTCCAGTGAAAATATAGGATTATAAACTTTTGGTTCAGACAGTGAGGAAGCGTCCCGAAGTCTAAAAGGAAGCGTATGCGAAGGAGTTGGAAAGCAATAATGGACAAGAATCAAACACGAAAAAGAGAAGTGCAGTCAGCAGATAGACACGGTCTACAAGCCGTATAAGCACAAATTTCACCGGAAGCGAGGTGTCCAAGGGAAAGAAAAAGAGCAGTTCTTAGATTTCTGATCCGAGCAAACGAGAACGAAATAACACGGGGTGACAGTCAAGATTACAGGAGAACGAAAAGACGGAAAAGAAACGAGAGGGACGAGGAAAGCGAAAATGACGAGGAAAGCAAGAATGACGAGGAGATCGAGAGGACGAGAGAATTCACTGGAAACGTGGTGTGAGAAACGGATCGATTCGCTCTGGGAAACGGATCGATTTCACTGGAAATCAGGTGTGAGAACGCCCACGTAAACGGGCAAAATACCGTTCCTCTTCTTTTTCGCTCCCGATTCTCTCTCGTCATCAGCTGCTTAGATCGCGTTCCTGAGACACCACGTTTCCAGTGAAAACCCTACGAATTCGCGAGAACAGTCCAACCCTCATTTCAGCTCTAACTATTCGTGACATACGTCACGAATTCATTGTAGTTAATGACTACCCAATGGACTTTTATGCTGTGTAGGTATATATATTTTTCCATATGCCCTCTTGATCTATATGGTTGTTGTCATCAATAATAGGTGAATATTGCCGGGAGTTCTCTTCTCACCCCCACCTTTTCAGCCGATTTCACTGGAAACGTGGTGTGTGTGTCTCACTTCAATCTCTCCCAAAGTGACTGATCTCCAAACGACTCACCACCGACAACGACGACCAAAGTTTGGCGCAGAGTACGGTCGCGGTTCGACCGGAACCAGCAGAACTCAACTGAACGATCCGATTTCTACCCAACTTCCATCCGACTTCCACCTATGTCCTGCCCGGAACAGTAAAGGGATTTCACTGGAAACGTGGTGTCCATGAGCGATGCCGACTCGGACGAACTCTTCTCCCGGGAGGACCTCATCTTCGCCAAAAAGGAACTCCTCGAAATCAACCACCTCCCTACTCACGGGAGGATCGTGGGCCGAGACGATGAAATTTCTGCTCTAGCGAACGCTCTGAATCCTGCTTTGTTCAACCAATCTCCGAGCAACGTCTTACTGTACGGAAAAACTGGAACCGGAAAATCACTCTGTGCCAAACACGTCTCCCGTCGTCTCGTCGAAGAGGCTGACGAGGAGGGTGTCACCGTCGGTGTCGCTTACGTGGACTGTGCACAGGACAGCACCGAAACGCAAGCCGTCCAGACAATTGCGAGCACAACGAACACCGAGGAGACGGACATCTCGATCCCTGACAAAGGAATCTCCACTTCGACATACTACAAGCGCCTGTGGCGGATTCTCGACGCTCTGTACGACGTCGTCGTCATCATTCTCGACGAGATCGACAAGCTGGAAAACGACGATATTCTGATGCAGCTTTCGCGTGCGGGTGAAGCAGGGAAACTACAGCACTGTAAACTCGGCGTCATCGGTATCAGCAACAAGATCAAGTACAAAGATCGGATGGACGAGCGGGTGAAATCGAGTCTCTGTGAGCGTGAATTCGTCTTCCCACCATACGATGCCAACCAGCTTCGAGCCATTATGGAGGCCCGTAGTGACGCGTTCAAACAGGGCGTTTTGGAGCCCGGAACGATACCGCTCGCCGCCGCTCAGGCCGCACAGGAACACGGGGACGCTCGCAAAGCGATCGACATCCTTCGATATGCGGGTGAACTCGCGCAAGCGGAGAACGCTGAGCGGGTTCGGGAAGAGTACGTGAAGAAGGCGCGCGAACGCGCGGAAAACGACCGATTTCGTGAACTGATTCGTGGCGCGACGCCACACTCAAAATACGCGCTCCAGGCCCTTGCAATCCTCTCGCTGGACAATCCTGACGTGGATGCGTTCCGAACCAGCCGGGTATACGAAGTGTACGAACAAGTCTGTCGCCAGATGGATAGCGATCCGCTTTCAACCCGACGCGTGCGAGACTTGCTCCGCGAGCAAGCGTTCCTCGACGTTATCGAACAAGCCCGTCAGAGCGGTGGGAGTGCTGAAGGTAGTTATACCGAACACCGATTGCTGGAAGATCCCAAAGTCGTCAAAAAAGTGCTCGTCACCGAGTAGTAACCGATTTCGACGGAAGCAGTTGCTGGGGGACGAGTTTACCGAGAGGCGTTTATTCTCCCCACAGCGCTCGACATCGTTTATCACAGAACGCATGGATTCGGAACCCACTTCCATCATCACTGGCGAGGACTGGATGCCATTCGTTCGTCTCAACTATCGAACCGCAGTACGAACAGATATCCGTCCCTGTCTTCGTTTCGGTCTCTCTCGATATCCCCGTCTCCCTCGATACGAGACCCCCTCTTCTATCGTTTCTGCTCATCGCTCTGTTCTCGATTAACACACACTTCCGTCATATTATATAATTTTCCATCTATTTCTCAACGCTGAGCATGATGTCGATTATCCTAAAATATATAAATTATCACTCATAAAATGGAACCACTTCGTCTCTCTTCAGATCTTTATATTTAATTTTCTCGTCTATAAATAAAAATGTTCGAGCTACACACGCAACTGTTGCCCGAACGGCCGAGAAAGGACACGATGTGTATTCACTACCATCGAAAACGGATTGGGCGTATCCGTTCAAGGGACACACATCATCGAGTCACGTTTCGACGTCCGTTCCTGATTCGGAATCGAATCGAAATTCCGCGTGATCGAATCCCGTGTCGTACGCTGGTATGGAGTCGGATTTCCGTGCTTGACGGACCGTCAATTGGAAGGTCAGTATGCCGACGACGAGTAACGCGATATTCGCTGGTCCATTGTTCGCATAGACGAGGTTGAACGTATGCGGCTTTTTGAGCACTGGGTAGAGCGGTTTGATTCCCATCGGCGTGATCACATCGCCAGCAAGGTGACAACAGACTCCTCCGAACCCAGTGACGAACCCATAGAACGATTCTTCGCGTTTTCCATCGAGTGCGAGCGGCTCGAAACAGTATACGATGAAAGCGAGTACTCCCCCTGCGAGGAGCGCCGCCCAAAGCGTATGCGTGAGTCCTCGGTGTGATAACTGCGCCATATGGAGGTCGATATCGGGTGCGATACCCATGGCCAGTGCTGCTACGGTTACTATTTTCGCCGCCCGAATTTTGTCGCGCGTAACTAATCCGAAAGTGACGAATCCAAAGACGAACAGTACTATACCGAAGTGACCGAGCGGATTCATGCGGCCACCGAACGCTTGACATCCCCTGACATGCTCAAGCGATTCTATGTGCTGTCCCTCCCAAAACGTGCGGCTTCAACCGTGTAGACTTTAAGTTCCTCCTCGCTGGGTTCAGCGTTGTTCCTTCACTATCGTCAGCAATCCTTCTTCTCGACGGCTAACGTACTACCGATTAGTTGTTCCGTGTCCCTGCGGAGTCGCTGTGATATCGCGGATGTCGATATATCGAGCTCGTGTGCGAGTTCGTTCTGCGAGATTCGACGTGGAATCTCGTAGTACCCGCACTCGAACGCCATCCGAAGCAGTTGTTTTTGCTTTTCGGTTAACCCCACGACATCGGATTCCTCGTGGTCCGTCGCGTTACCGAGTTGGTTGACACGGAACGTCACGTCGTTTTCCAGGCAGTACTCCCGGAACGAGACGAGTGCTTGGCGGGTTGGTATCTGCATCCTGACGACCCAACCGCCATCCCCACTTTCCACGTCGAGGATACGCGCGTCGAGTTCCGGACAGCGTGGCGCAATGAGCTCGACGGTGGAAACCGGTTCCAACCGATAGACTCGGCGTCCTTCGTACGTCTCGACGAGCACCGGCTCGGCAACCGTGTGGTCTTGTTGCAGTTCGCGCTCGAACGTGTCGAACTCCTCGCCACGGACTGAGATAAAGAGGTGTTTCGGCGTCGTCCCGGTCAAGTGTTCGATTTCGATGGTGACATCGGTAACGGCTTTGACAGTGGGAGAGAGGAGAAGATCGGGACCGGAGAGGGACACTTCGGCGACGATATCGTACAGTTGTCGTTCGATACCCGTCTCGTCGTTATTCGATACCGTCGGTGCCGATTTTGTCAAACTGCCAGGATGTGGCTGGTTAGTGGCATTGTTGGATTCTCCACTCATCTCTGTAGTATATAATTAACGGCCGACTGATGGATGTTATAGCTATATTCGTAGCCCGTTTTCCCCCGGGCTTCAATATGTATAAATCGTGTCTCTGTTTCACTCGTCTTCGAACAGTATTGTCAGCAAGTTGCGCTCTGATGCCCGAAGATGGCGGTTGAACGTCGGCTGTGAGACTCCGAGCGATTCGGCGATCTCTTGCCCGGTGCTTTCCCGCGGCCACTCGAAAAAGCCGCTCCAGTACGCCGTTTCCAACGCTTCCGATTGCCGATCAGTGAGGCGGTGGCGCAACTGTGCTCGAAAGTCCTGCTCGGTCTGTACCGGTCGGTCTCGCTTTCGACGGGCGATGAGTTCCGTGTCGCTGTAGCGATTTTGGAACGTTTCGACGAACAGGCGAACGTCCGCCGTTTGTGGCAACTCGACGGTCAGTCTCGCTTCCCTTCCCTCCGCTGTCGCAGATTTTGGGATCGCTCCGTGGTCGAGCAGCAACGAGATTACGTTCGTCCCCGTCACCGTGCATTCGAACAAATTTCTCTCGTTATCCCCGGTGACGTGCCGGATATCGTTGATGATGAGCGACTGGTCGGAAAACGAGACGACGGATTCCGGCGTCGTTCCTTCGGTAGTGAAGAACAGTCGAAGCGTATCGTCCGTTTCGCGGATAACGCTCTCGAATTCGAACCGACAGTCGGCCATCTTGACGAGCTTGATGAGCGTAAATTGCGGGTCACATACCCGGAACTCCAGCTCTACTGCGCTGTCACTCACCAGTGCTTTCTTGCTTTCGACGGCATTGATGGCGTAGGCGATCGCTTTTCCGACGTCTTCGAGCAGGGATTTTTCTTCCGAATCGAACATACCCGGTCCGCCAGCATACACGGTGAGAACGCCATAGATACTCCCTCCGTAGACGAGGGGAACGCTGATTGCCGCCCGATATCCCCTTTTGAGTGCTTCTTGTCGCCACGTTTCGTACGGCGGGTCACCGAGGAGATCATCGTCAATTGCTGGTTCCCTCTCCCGTGCCGCCGTCCATGCGGTCGTTTGTGCTGTCTCGGCCCCTGTCTCCGAGAGTTCGTCGAGAAACTCCTGCTCGTTACCCACCCACGTCCGTGCCGAGAGTTTGTCGGTCGTCGAGTCGTACTCCCCGATCCATGCAAATCGATAGGGGTCCGCGTTCGTCAACCGCTTGCAGACGGCGTGCTCGATGCCACTTCGCGTATCCATGTCGATGAGCGTCGTCAGTACGTCTCGAACGACCGATTCTCGGCGTTGTGTGCAGTTGAGTATCGCTTCGGTATCCGACAGGGCCGCTTCTTGCGTTGAAAGTTCCCACTCACGATCGAGACGGGTAAGTGCCGTCTCGGCGTTCGAAACGAGTACCTCTGTGAGATTCGATTTGCTCTCGTCGTACTCGTTCTGTGAACCCTCGGTGACGATCAGTACACCGTGTTTTCCGAGCGGAAGGGCGAGACGTCGCCCGTAGTGGTCATTTCGGCTCTCGCTGCACGTTTCCCCTTCGAGAAATGCTTTCCACCCAAGACCGGCGTCGATGTCGAACAGTTCGTCGTCCGGTTCGGAAACTCCTTCCCATGCGACCGGTCGGAGCGCACCCTCTTCGCTGTCGTATCGTGCCACGATTGCGGACGAGTAGCCGAGTTCCGATTCCGCAACGTTGACCGTCGTTTCGGCAATCGCGTCCTCTTCCTCGGCGTCTATCAGCCGTTTCTGTGCGTCTTGTACCGCCGAGAGTCGTCTATCGTGGTGAATCCGTTTCGCAGTGTGGTTCATTCTACTCGCCAATGCACGGCCACCACCCGCTGCTGGTATCCATTCCGCGAGGTCGTTATCGAGGACGTTCTCGACGGTCCGGTCATCCGCATCGCAAAAGAGAAAACGCCTGATAGATGGGTGTGACTGTCGAACGTCCTGCAAGAACGAAACGACGTCCATTCCGCGGATCGTTGTCGTACAAACGACACAGTCGGCTATTTCGAGTATCTCGTGGATATCTTCGACGCCTGCCGTCGTTTCGACGGTGATACCCGATCGCTCTCGAAGCACCGTTGTCACTCCCTCGTCGTCGGGCGGGGAAACGAAGAGGACGCGGACTGCTTCAATCATTGTTTTCTTCCGTGAAGGGATACCTTGTACGACCGCTGACAATACCTTACTCTTCCGATTTCGGTCAGTTGTACGTTCTCCTACGGATAAAATGTACGGTTGTAATATCTTAAACCCAGATATCTCTCTCAGATGGTTTCATGTCGTTTCGAATCCTCTAATACTCGCTTATACCGCTGGTTTTCCTGTTTTGCATATTTATCGCCTAAATACTCATCATACTACTGTCTTTTTCAATTGCTAATTGTAGGTGTCTGATAACAACTATATTCGGATTCGACGATGACGGTAGTCATGTCTTTCCCACCCGTTCGAATCGGAACGCCTGTCCGATAGGTGACGTGCTTTCGATCGGTACTGGAAGCGATTCCGATTCTCGGACTCTCAATCGAGCGCTCTCCTATCCGTCGTTCGTCGTCCCCGCTCTTTGACTGTGAAACCCACCCTTTCTCTCGGTCGACCATTCCGCACGACCACCGGTGATAACCCACTTCCCATTACCAATATAATCGGAATTGCTATCTGGACCTCGAAAATCGCATGACTGCGGCCGATTTTCGAGTGAATATATTACATGACGCTATACAAAATTAGCGAAGGGTTATTTACAGTTCTATGGATTCTGGTTTCTACTCCTGAAATATTCTCACCGATAACGTAAATATCTTGACAGTAGTTCCAACAGTCGGCTTTATTTCCCCGATTTCGTCGTTCTGTCTTTGCTTCGACCCGTTCCCCTCCTCGATTGACGGATTTCTGTCCGTCTCCTCTTGGAGAACGTCGCTATCGAGCGCTACCGCTGATCGGTATCGTGATCTTCCGATACTGCTGTGTAGGATTAGTCGGCGTGAGGAGCGACTGTCTCGGTCGTCTCGCTCGTCAGTTCTGTCGTAAGCTCGTCCCCTAGCGTGAGTACTGCTTCTCGGTGGTCGTTTTTCGAGTGATGAATAGAAGTAGGTCGCGTATTTTGTCCGTCATATTCCGGGAAGTCAAATGTAGAGTCGGATTTGATCTCGAATCGTGTTCGTACTTCCGAAAGCAGTCCATGCAGATGAATGAGCTCTTGTTTTTTCATCCCGACGACAACTAACGACCGAACCCCTATAGTATTTCCTTGAGACAACCTCTCATACGATGGCGTTCAAAACCCGCTGGAGGGCGTTCTCCGCTCTTATTCATTTCTCACACTTCAATCGGGTACACAAACTCTCGCTCACGATGTACGGTTCACTTCGTGAAATCACTGTGAGAAACTGACCCTTTACGGGGAATCATGTCTCCAGTTGGTACTTTCACATCCGGTGACATACCTCCCTCGGCGGGCCCACCCGGTTTTTCGACGATGATTCGTCCAAGCATCCCGAGCGTCTTATGGGGGATACAGTAGTAGCCGTGTGTTCCCACCGCCTCGAACGTGTGCTCGTACGATTTCCCCTTTTGCAGGACTTTGCTCCCCCACGCTGCTGCGTCCTTCGGTATCCGATTGGCTTCGGCGTAGATGTTTCCTTTGTGGTAGGCCATTGCGGAGTGGTTTCCGCTTTTCGTGATGAACGTCACGCTGTCCCCCGGAATGAGATACAACCCGACTGGGTCGAAGTAATTACCCTCCCCGTCGGTTTTCATCTCTACTGTCGCGTTACCCCCCTTCGGACTGGACGTCAGTGTCTCCACTTCGTCGTCCACACTGAACGCGGAACAGCCAGCAACCCCCGTGGCGCCGACCGTTGCGACGAATTGCCGCCGTTTCGTATTCCTCTCATTTGATGATCGAAATAAGTTGTTTCCGATACCCTCATTCGACACTACTCGTCGGTTCTGTTGGCTGACGACCGAACTCGCCCCTCAGTTACTTCGGCCTTCTCTCTTTGGCGCCCTCTCTCTCTCTCTCTCTTTGCCCCTCTCTTTATACACATGTCTCTCGAACTAGTCCAGGATGTTCGGTCGAACACGACGGTTTTGGACTGGGGTGGCTTTACTGGTAATTGGTGCTGCTTTACTCTTCGAAAGCTACATCCCAGGATTCGACGGGCCAATCGTGCTGCTCGCAGTCGGTGTGATCGTACTCGCTGCCGGAACGCTCATGATCGCTGTCGAGCGGGGACAGCGTCCCGTCTAACGCTGTCGTATAGCTACTCAGGAGTTCCTCGCTTGCCCCTCCATCAGTACCAATTGTGCCAAAGCTGTTTTGCTAGACGAACCGTCAAAACCGGTTTTGACAGTTTTTCTCTCTTTTCTGGTTTTGCTCACGATGTGTTGTTCGATTCTCTCTTCCCATCAACTCGGAATATTCGTCCCTTGAAGCCCGCAACCCTCCTTTTGAGCTTCCTTTGTGAATGTCTGACGCGGTTTTATGTGGTTTGGATGGTTTTTCGATTTTGTATGTCCGATACAGCCAAAATAGCCGTCTCGAATCAGAAAGGCGGGGTGGGAAAGACGACGGTAGCTATCAACGTCGCCGGGGCGTTGAGTCATCGGGGGAACGATGTGCTGTTTGTGGACCTCGATCCACAAGGGAACGCAACTGAAGGACTGGGGTTGGAATCGGAGTACGAGGCACAACCACCGACCCTGTTCGACGCGCTGACCGATCACGAGGTGCGCGGGGACGTCGATTCGCTCATCGTCGCCCACGAGGAGATGGACGTGCTTCCGAGCAATATCGACATGACCAGTGTTGAACCCGAACTGACGATGGCGATGCGCGGCCGAGAGCGGCTCGTACAGGTCCTCGACGCGCTCGACGCCGACTACGATGTCATTATCATCGATTGCCCGCCGTATCTCGGCAATCTCACTGACAACGCTTTGCTCGCCGCTAAAAACGTACTCATCCCCGCGCTCGCCGAATCGACGAGTAAACGCGCGCTGGAAATCCTGTTCGACCAGATGGAGGTACTGGAGGCGGAGTACGACACACAAGTTCGCGATCTCGGTGTCGTCGCCAATCGCGTCGAGGCGACCAACGAGGCGGACTCGATGCTCAAGTGGTTCGATGAGGCGTTCACCGATATTCCCGTTTGGGAGGTTCGAAAACGGGTAACCCTCCAACGTGCGTTCTCGGCTGGCTGTTCGATTTTCGAGTTCGAGGAGGAGTGTGACATGGCCGCCGTTTTCCTCTCTATCGCCGAGGACCTCGAACGTCAACTCGGGTTGGTGGAGGTAACCGCATGAGCGACGAGAGCCGTGCCGACCGTCTTCGGCGTCGTCGCCGTGCACAGCGCGAGCAACAGGAAGACTCCGAAGAACCGTCCACACAGTCCGAACGATCAAAGTCATCCGAACCATCAGAATCATCTGAACCATCCGAACCATCCGAACTCTCCAAACCGGACGAAGCGTCCGCAAGCGACGAATCGGTCGGATTTTCCCGTACGCGGAACGTGAACGATACCACTGGTTCTTCCGCTGTGAGCGACTCCGAGAGCGTGAAAGCGACTCGCGTCGGCACCTACATGTATCTCCCCGAGAACCAGCGTTCCACGCTCGACTTCCGCTACAAGGAGCTCAATCTCGCGTACGAACGAGCCGTCGGCGACGAACTAGAGAAGAACCGCCATTTCTATCCGCTGGTCGTACAGGCCGGACTCGAAGCACTCGACGGAGTGGATGGAGAAGAGATTAGAGAACGTCTCATGCAGTTCGAGTGAACGCTTACGCGTCGGTACTACTCTAAAAAGATCGGGGACCGTCGGAGGTTACTGGGCCGCTTCGAGGAGCGATTCGACCTTTTCCGCGCGCTCGTCGTTCGTGATGAACTTCTTGAAGCGCCATTCGAACGAGTCGAGGAGAACCTCGATACCTTCGTCCGTAATCGCATACTCGTTCGTCCGTTTGTCGAGCTCGCTCTTCTCGACCAGCCCACGCTCGATAAGCGTATCGAGGTTGGGATACAGACGGCCGTGGTTCACTTCCTCATCGTAGAAGTCCTCAAGCTCGCGCTTGATAGCGAGACCGTATCGGGATTCTTCTGCGAGGACTATCAGAACGTTTTGCTGAAACGCGGTGAGGTCGCGTGCGGTCGCCACGTTACTAACCGTTTCTGCCTCTGACATGGTAGTATGGTGTGATATTCTTTGACAGAGGTTATAAACCTTCCTACTTCAGACAATATTTATGCCCCCCTATTACAAATATTATTTAACAGTATCCGATTGATCGAAGATTATTGAGTTATGTCTGTAGATATTTGGCACAATACTCAAATATTGCCCTTTCTCTGATTCTTACACTCGTGATTTTTGTGCAGTGGGCAAATATCTATCGGACGTCGCGTCGGCGAACGTTTGGACACCTGTCACCATCTTCTATAGTCACTCAACGATCTCTACCTGCTTTCCATCGCTTGCTGATGGCGTCGGCTGTTGTAATTCCGATTCCAACTCTTCGAGCGTGGATCCGGCCTTATTGACCGACTCGTCGGGTAGATCAAGTCGTATCTGTAGATTACAGTCGCGGCAACAGGCGTCTCCGACGATTCCCTGTTCGTCGTCCTGCCAAATGTCGACCCGAAAGTGCCGGTTATCACAGTCCTCCGACGGACATTCTATCTCACCGGAATTTAACATCGACTCGATGTTCTCTTCGACGAGTTCAATAATATCAATCATAATCCCAACGAAGACTCCAAATTATTTAATGATATTGATCAATATCTATTTTGATAATTGGTTCTGACACACTCTCACCGTCCTTTCATCACTGGTATCTTTGCTTCTATTGTCGTTTAATTGGTGGATAATAAAGTGCTCTACCGACGTCGTGTTTAGTACGCCCTCATGTGGGCGTCTTGTGTGCGTTACGGTAAACGACTCGCCCGGCGTTGCCGGAGGCGATGGTAGTGGGCTGGCACCCCGCTTCGTGTCACCATCCTCCTACGAAAGTTCTCCTTCCGGGCGAACGTTTCCTTCCACTCGACGTAACTTCGATAGCGTACCCTCCGCGTTCTACGATCCATTCCGACGAAACGTGACGGAGAAGTTCCGTCCCGATTCGTATAGAAAATCCAACAATATGTGTTCTCCCCCAGCAGCCACGCCCAAGGGAGATGTTACATGCCAGACGTTCACACGACTTCTGATATCTCATACTCATCGGAAATCAGGGTGCCCGATGTAGCCGACCTGTCTCGCAACTAGTCGGAAACTCCCTCGGGCAGTAAAAATTGGGCTGGATGTCTGAAGCGCTTAAACGCTTAGTGGATACCGAGCGCTTCGATCTGTTCTTGGTATCGATTTCGGATCGTCACTTCCGTCACTTGGGCGACGTCGGCGACTTCGCGCTGCGTCTTCTTCTCGTTGCAGAGAAGCGAGGCAGCGTAAATCGCGGCAGCAGCGTAGCCTGTCGGGGATTTCCCCGAGAGGAGCCCCTGCTCTGCGGTCGTATCGATTATTTCGTTCGCTTTCGACTGTACCTCTTCACTGACACCGAGGTCGGAACAGAAACGGGGGACGTACTGCTTTGGGTCGACCGGCTTCATCTCGAGACCGAGTTCTTGCGAGATGTACCGATATGTTCGGCCGATTTCTTTCTGATCCACCCGCGATACCTCTGCAACCTCTTCGAGGCTTCGTGGGATACCCTCCTGCCGACATGCGGCATACAGCGTGCTCGTTGCGACGCCTTCGATGGAGCGTCCGCGAATCAGGTCTTCGGCCAATGCACGCCGGTAGATAACCGACGCGACCTCGCGTACCGACCGTGGGACACCCAGCGCGGATGCCATTCGGTCGATTTCGGACAGCGCGAACTGCAAGTTGCGCTCGCCCGCGTCTTTCGTTCGAATGCGTTCTTGCCACTTTCGCAGTCGGTGCATCTGACTGCGCTTTTCCGACGACAGCGACCGACCATACGCGTCCTGGTTCTTCCAGTCGATGGTCGTCGTCAGCCCTTTGTCGTGCATCGTCTGCGTAGTCGGTGCACCGACGCGCGACTTGCTCTGTCGCTCGCTGTGATTGAACGCGCGCCACTCCGGCCCGCGGTCGACGTGGTCTTCTTCGACGACCAATCCACAGTCATCACAGACGAGTTCGGACTGGTCCGCACTATTGACGAGGTTTTTCGACCCGCACTCGGGACATCCTTTGACCCCCTCCTCCTCGGTTTCGGTTTGCTCCGCGCGGCGCTCCCGTTGGCGAGTGGACCGTTTCATCAATGTTCTATACTCAATGCGAACATTTAAATCCCCGGATGGCACCTCATAGATGGCTTTCGGTTCCTTCTGACATCTCTGTCCCGGAAACACGAAGACGGCGACGTATTCTGGATAATGTGTCTATTATCTATGGTGTATGAAACGAGAATAGGGTTAACAGCTAGGTTTTGCTAATCGAGAGATCTCGACCATCGTATCGTTGCTGTCGGGGTTCGAGTCGCGGAACGTCCACGAACGGTCGAACACCATTCCTGCTTCCTGGCCCTTCATGAGCAACTCGTTGAGAGCTACCTCGAAGTCGGCGGTGGTCGTATTTTTGGAGACGCTTGGTTGGTTTGGAGTTGGGTCGGCTAGTTCAGGGCGCGGGGCGAGGCTCGTTATTTCCACCGTCACATCGTCATATTCGGGCTCGTCATGACGGAACGTCCACGAGCGGTCGAGTTGGACGCCGTTTTCACGTGCTGTGGAAACGAGGACTTCGAGAGTTCGTTCGAACTCCTCGGGAGATGCTGCCCAGGCTGGTATGTGGTTTGCCTGGCTCATTTCATTCAGTGCTACGTGCATCCTCCATATAAACTCGGAATGCCGTTCCATGCAGTTCCGATCTTTCTCACCGTTTGAAACAGTTTGAAACGGTATGGGAGGGCGTCGTCTGTTTATTATCTCTCCAGATTACGGTTGTACTAGTCATGAGCACGATGGAGCGGCCTTCGCTTAGTATCGATGACCGGGCTTCAGATGGGCAATCGGTAATCGAGGGGCAAATCTCGACGGACGACGTGTTCCACATCCTTCAGAGTCGACGGCGTCGTGCCGCGGTTCGATATCTCCGCGAGACGGAGGGTCCGGTCGAGATGAGCGACCTCGCGGAGCAAGTCGCGGCGTGGGAGAACGAGACGACGGTCCAAGCGCTCACATCGGACGAGCGTCAACGTACCTACATTCCTCTCTACCAATCCCACCTTCCCAAACTCGACGAAGAAGGCGTCATCGAGTACAACAAAGACCGCGGTATCGTCAGAAAGACCCCGCTAGTAGCCGAGTTAGAGCGGTATCTGTCCGTCGAGGACTCATCGGACATCGAGACCGGCGGTGATGAACACCGATGGGATACGTATTATCTCTGTGTCTCCTCGCTCGGATCGTTCTTACTACTCGGCGCGGCGTTTCACTTTCCCCTCTTTACTCTCGTTCCCAGCATCGCAGTGGTCGCATGTGTGCTAGCTGCATTTTGGCTCGTGTCAGTTAGCCACTCCCTTTCCGTGTGATTTCAATGCAGCGTGACGATAGTCGGGAACAACGCGAACCGTCTCGTTTCGATTCTCCCTCAGCGTAATTCGTCTAAGCAGTTCTCACAGATGTCTACGCTCGCTCGGAGATACGCTTCTTGCTCTTGTAGTTCCATTTCGATGCGCGTTACTGGGACGTAATCTTTGCAGTATGCACATCGCTCGATAGCGTCGACTCGGTTCGATACGTCGTGATTTCTCGGCATTATCTCCGCTCCCGTTGCAGTCCGATGGCCATCAGGTGGGGATATGAAAAGAACCCTCCAAAAGCTATGCGTTAGTAGTTCCGTGCTTTAAGTACAAACGGACTACAACGGGCGGAAAAAGGCGGTGCCGTTAGTCTGCGAGTTCTGCTGCTTCTTTCTCGCCAACGTACTGCGCTTCCCACTCCCGTCGTGCTTCGATCTCCCGCTGACCACGTCGAGTAAGGGTGTAGTAGTTCGTTCGGCGGTCGACTTGTCCCTTCTCGACCAGTCCTTTGTCCACGAGGGTGTCGAGGTTGGGGTACAGACGCCCGTGGTGAATGTCCTTCTCGTAGTAGTCTTCGAGTTCCTCTTTGATGGCGAGGCCGTGTGGTTCGGTCAACCCGTTGATGACGTACAACAGGTCTCGCTGGAAGCCAGTCAGGTCGTACATGTTCGACTCGATGTTATGTCTATGGGGTATTAGTTAAGTGCATGATAATGCTCGTCTTGCGCGGTGAAAATGGGTTTCTCCCTCTGTTTTTGAATTTGACAGCTCCGCAATCTTGACAAACATTCATCACTGTTGTCCGGTTTCTAAACGGTTATTCCCGAAAAATCTGTCCAAAAATGGCCCAAGATAATATATGTGCTGAGTCATCATGTGGCTATACTATGAAGAAGCAAGAGTTGATTCATATTCACGGACTGCTCGCGGAAGTACAGGCCCAGTACGAGGAACGAAACGATCGAACCCTTGACTTTTCTGAGTACGAACGGATCGGTGTCAATCCGACATCGATACATCATTCAAAAACTGACCACCAAGAGGCCATCTTCGCACTCATAGATAGAATTACTGATAATATGGCCGCGAAAGAAGAGCAACTGACGTCGCACGCCAACTGATAGCTTCTGTACCACCGAAGTATCGTCGAATAGGTCCCCGTTATCGTCCGCGCGCCCGTTCTGACATCGCTTGTGCGAGCGTTACGAGTGAGAACATCGCAACGATACTCCCACCGATCGCTACGCCAGGTAGTGCTGTGAGTATTGGTGCGCCGAGAACCGTCCCCGCAAGGAGAATGGTACTGAGCACCGAGACGCCCAGATAGTACGATTCCCACGACGGTTGTTGGATCGATTCTTCGTCGTCTTCCGTTTGCGTTTCGACGGTAAGGTACCGGTCGAGTTGATCCGCCAGCTCCGTTCGTTCGACCGTTCCCCTGCTCTGGTTGTATTCGATGATTCCTTCCTCATCGAGTTTGGGAAGATGGGACTGGTAAAGGGGGATGTACACACGCTGACGCTCGTCCGACGTGAGCGCTTGGACCGTCGTCTCGTTCTCCCACGCCGCAACTTGCTCCGCGAGGTTGCGCATCTCGACGATTCCGTCGTTGTCTTTGAGATAACGGAGCACGTGACGCCTTCGAGGGGTCTGGAGGAGATGGAAGATTTTATCCTTCGAAAGTTCCGGTTCCGGACTCACATCTGCTGCGATACGCGTGCTTCCGTCGTCCGCCTGAACTTCAGTAGCGCTCATGACGGATGAATTATCGCTAGAATGGGTAATAAACCAATAATGTTCTCCCAATTTGTTGCGAACGGTTGCGATAGATTGTTAGTTCAGTTAACGACCCTATAACATGTAGGACAGATTTATCTGTTGCTTTTATTATTTGTCGGATAAAACTATGGGTACTTGGACGGTCATTATGGCGGTTGGGGGATTAAAAACGGTGTTTTGGGCCTTGTTGTACCGTTTTTCGATGGGGTCTGCGTTCTTCATCTCCTCGTCTGGGGATTATTGTCGGAACATATTTTTGAATTATCGGCAGTATTATCCTTGAATTGGTCTCTATCGCCGTCCGAAATGTCTGCTGAAACAATTGTGGACGGTATCCCTCCTCTCTTTCTTTCACGGCTATTTTCCCATCAAATCACTCTCGGCGAACGATTTTGGTTAACCTCTCTATAGTAATCAGGAGATAAGACGTAGAAAGATACGCCCAGCACGGAGGCGGGGTGTGACAATATCCGGCCGCGAGGGTCGTTAGCGCTCATGACTCCTATCTCCCTCGTGTTCAGCTTCATACCTTCTTAGAAAACATTCAGAAAACAATTCGAGATTTAACTCAATTACGAAAGGGTGCCTTCCGATACGGCTTCGAATAGCTTTCTTTCGCGCTCATTTTGTTCCCTAAACTTTAAAGCCAGGTACGGTAATACCACAACCGGATTTGGTTCCTCGACAATGGCACATGGCGCATCCAATTCCGACAAGGCTTCCAAGGAGCTAAACGACTCGTCGGAGTCCTGTATGCAGGATGATTCTTCGCCTACTTCCGCTCCGCAAACTCTCCTCGCCGAGGTTTTCATTTCCCATGAACGTCTCGTTCTCGTTCCGACACTCGAATCGACCTCCGAACTGTCGGTTCAGATCGAGGGAACGCCGGTAGCCGACGGTTCGTTTCACTTCGTGTCCGTCTTTGGAACCGATTTTTCGTCGTTCGAACGCTCCCTTGAGACGGATACGACCGTGAGCGAAGCAATCCTCTTTTCGACGTCCGGTGACCGGCGAACGTACCGAATTCGACCATCACCGGATACGCTCCCGCTCCTTCCGACCGCCAACGACTTGGGTATTCGGACGCTCGATATCCAGAGCGGAAACGGAGGGTGGGTCGTTCGGATCCAACTCCTGTCGCGCGAGTCCCTCATCGATCTTCGAAAAGCGTGTCTGGAAGTCGGTACTACGTTCCACGTCCGTCAACTGTACGATTCGGATTCGAATACGGATATCGACAGTACACGGTTGACCGAACGTCAGCGAGATACCGTTCTCACTGCCTATCGATCGGGCTATTACAACGTTCCTCGGGGAATCTCACAAGGCGAACTCGCGGCAGAACTCGACGTCTCGACGTCGGCGATTTCACAACAGCTACGACGAGCAACTAAGCAACTCATCGCCAGTACCTTCGTCGTCGATGAGGATTAAGCTTCGAACGGCGATTTCGATGCTTCCGGTTCGGAACCATTGAGGAAGACGAGATTTCCCCGTCCGATTTGGACCCGCGTTATCTCCTCGTTTTCCTCCATCTTCGACAGTTTCCTGCTAACGGTCGACTTGGACCACGACGTCTCGGTCGTGATATCCGCCTGTTTCATTCGACCGCCGTACTGAATGAGAAGGGAACGGATCCGTTCTTCGTCGGTCAGCATCTCCTCGTCCGCTAAACTCCCGATCGGTGTCTGGACCGTCTCCGTACTCTCCTCTTCGCTTTCGGTCGGTTCCTCGACACTGGTTTCGGTGGCGGGTTCCTCCTCCTGTTCCGGCTTCTTTCGGTCGAAGAGGCCGGAAAGGATCGTTCGAATGGACGACAGTGGGCCAGTCGATGGTTGTTCCGGTTGCTCGGTGTCGTCCTCGGCTTCGGTCGTTTCAGCCGTTTCCGTGCTCGGAGTGTAGGTCGGTGTGGTCGTCCAATCGGCACCGCTATCGGAAACCTCGACGACGACGTCAAACAGCGTTTTTAGAGTATTCGTGGTTTCTGGATCGTGGATATCGGGATCCATCTGGAAATATCCGACCGCTCCTGCAGCTTGTATTCGGTGTGTAAGTATGTGGAGATAGCGAAATGCAGTATCAAAATCGACGTATTCGAGGAGAACTGTTAGGGTTTGTACTGATACTACTGGTTGCGTTTCTCCGTCCGTCCACTCCTTCAGGCGGTCACTCAGTGGAACGATGATCTCCATCGGGTCGGTCGGGTCAACGACGTCCGTCGTCACGTAATCGGGAGTCTGTTCGTCATACGTCTCGGACTGGGCCATTCCACTCGCATGGATGAACCGTACTTCCCGTGGTGGTGCCCCGACACTCCGTTGCCAATCTTCGAGCCACTGTCCCGGTGGCTGCGTGTAGGTAACGGTTGCTAAACTGAGATTTTTTGGCCGCATCGAAGCTACAAGCTCCATGTGCGCCCGGTTGCCATCAGGGGTGAGAGGGGCAAGGACGAGAACGTTTGACGCTCCTTGAAGGTCTTCTTCTATCTTGCGAACGTTCATTTATTCCATTTCTCAATATATTCTTTTACTTCTATATTCTGGATAGTATCTATCATATTAAATACACTGCGGCATGATATCAATGTATTGTTCTCCTAGACTATCCTCTGATATACGTTTGCATTTCCAATTGTCGAAGTGATGAATCCTTTGACAGTGTCCGATTCGTGAATTGTAGGGCCCAAATATTGTCGTTCCGGTTTTTTCGGTGTGACTGTCGAGGATATCTTCGGAGTGACGTGGATAGACATGGAGGTAAATACGTGCTTACCTCGATGTTTCGTACCCGTCTATCGTCGTTCATACCTGCGAGTTGTTTCCGACAACCCGTGTTCGTTTTAAGCCATACATCAGCCTACCCTAAAGCCAGTGTGTGACTATTACCATCCTTTATTAGCGACCCGGTTATCAAAAAGTATTGGCTTGCAAATGCAGGGTCATCCGTCGTGACGTAACGTGTTTGTGATAAGATTTGCGTGCCCGCGTCGCAATCGCGTCGAAAGTGCGTTCGGTGAGATATCGAGTTCGCCAGCGACGTGTCCCAACGTTACTTCGCGGGGAACGTTGAAGTAACCGGAATCGAGCGCGGTCACGAGGGCTTCCCGTTGTTTCGGCGTCACTTCATATTTCCCGAACGCGTTCGGATGTCGAGATTCGTAGAGTCGAGTCAACTGAAAAGAGAGATCGTAGTTTTCACAGTAGTCGTGAAACTCCGTCAGTGACGATTCGCTTGGAAACAACAACTTGAGAAACCAGTTCTTTCCATCGCTGGTCGCTTCGAGGATACTGGCTTTCAGTTTCGAGACGGCGTGACCGACTGTACCAGTACGCTGGCGCCACGAAACCCGGTAAAACCGTTCGTCGTCGTGTTCTTCCAGAACCGTTAATGATTCGACAGTTATATCGTCTTCAAGTGCACGTTCGAACGATTCGAACGTCTCTCCACTCGCCCAGAAGTACGGAGTTACATATTCGCTGTCCGCAACGACGCGCTCGATCTCGACATGAATCGCGGAAACTCGTCGCAGTGTTTCGTGGAGGATGAACTCCTCTGCTGGCACGACGAACTCGGTCAAAACGCTCATCTCTCTATCCCATGCATGGTGTCGGCAATATTGTAGCTATCGGTGCCTCCTCCCGCTGTTTTCTCCCATCTTCGGCGCTATTATCGAAAAGCTTTTATCAAAATGGAGTCCATCCGTCTATTGATTGCAAGACAAGTGAGTGTAGTTCATGCATTATATTCGAAGTCACTGCCAACGTATAATTGATCTCGCTACGTTTGATATAGCAATGGCAGTGAAACACCACGTAACCAATGTCTGACGAGCCAACTGTTCTCATTGTTGACGATGAGCATGCGATCACGGACCTGCATGCTCGGTGGCTTGATGATTCCTACGACGTTAGGAAGGCGTACAACGGGACTGAAGCGCTAGATAAAATCGACGATTCCGTCGATATCGTCCTTCTCGATCGTCGCATGCCGGACTACTCCGGTCAGGAAGTCCTCGGCAAAATCCGTGAGCTATCGGTCGATTGTCGAGTTGCGATGGTAACTGCGGTCGAACCCGATTTCGACATCCTTGAACTCGGATTCGACGATTACATCTGCAAACCGGTTTCCGATCCGGAGCAACTTCGAGAGATCGTCTCTTCACTCGAAACCCGCTCGGCGTACGACTCACAGGTACAGCAGTTTCTCTCGCTGTCGTCGAAACGGGCCGCGTTGGAGGATCGAAAGGAAGCGAACGAACTCTCGCAAAACGAGGATTACGTCGCTCTCGAAACACAGTTGGCATCGCTTCGAAACGAACTTTCGTCCACGGCAATGGATTTGGACGACGATGACCTCCGCGCGGAGTTCCACAACCGCAACGGATCCGGCTCCAAGTTGATGGAGTCCGCAAAACAGAACGACGCATCGGAGACGAAAAACTGACGGTTATCGTCAAATAGATGCCGTGTTGGATTATTCGATAGAATTATGAATAATAATCCCGAATCTGACAGGAAGAGGCTGTCTATCATGCTTCCCTCTTGGACACAACTATGGGTCGTTTCGTCCGTCGCTCATTCGCCACTCTCCACTCTCCACCGATCTCGTTCGTTGACGTCCAGCGGGAAACGACAACCATGAGCGAAAATAGGACAGCACAGGGGACCGAGTCCGTTTCGAAGGGGAGTGTTCTGTTGCTCATCGATCATCGACGGAACCGTCGACTGTTAGCCGACTGGCTCACGTCCGAATACGAAGTCGTTCTTCCGGAGAACGGTCTCGATGTGTCGTTTGACCTCTGTATCGTCGACGAGGCATCGTTCAGCCGACATCGTGATGAACTCGAACGCAAAAAGGAAGCCGCACTTCCCACGTTTCTCCCCTATCTGCTCGTCACGTCGACGACGTCCCCCGCACGGACACCGGAAGTGTGGCAGGGAGTCGACGAAGCCATCACGACACCCATCGAGAAGGCAGTCCTGCAGGCACGATTGGATGGGTTGCTCGAACGTCGGCGACTATCGGTCGAAATCGAGCGGGAGAAAGAACAGAGCGAAGAGCGGTTTCGAACGTTGTTTCAGACCGCCCCCGACCCGGTTTTCGTTCTCGATGCTGATGGCCGAATCGAGGCAGTCAACGACGCGTTTTGCCGTGTCTCCGGACTCACTCGATCGACCGTGCTTGGCGAACGGTTGGAGAGTATCGACGCGTTCCCCAACGATTCGCTCGATAGGCTTGCCGCCGACATGCGTGGCCAAGGGCGAAATCCCGATCCTTCGCCGTACTCGGTGACGTACATGACGCCGGACGGGGAAACACGGTACGCGGAAATCAATACCACTCTGATGCGATTCGACGAGGAGATGCCCGAAATCATCGGTATCATCCGAGACGTAACCGAGCACAAGCGGCGAAAGCAGGAACTCCAGCGGCAGAACGAGCGTCTCGACGAGTTCGCTAGCATGCTCGCTCACGAACTTCGTAATCCACTCGGAATCGCACAGGGATATCTTCGTGTCGCGGAGATGGAAGACTCCGAGGACGCGTTTGAGGAGGTTCGTGGTGCGCTCGACCGAATGGAACGAATGATAAACGAAATGCTGGACCTCGCACGCAAACCCGACGCGCTCAACGACAAGGAAATCACCGAGTTCTACGATATCGTCGAGAACGCGTGGTCGCGTATCGCTCCGCCCGAGGCAACCCTCGTGTTGGAGAACGTCGAGGGTGAGATTTCGGCCGATATCGACCGGTTGAGCCAGGTTTTCGAAAACCTGTTTCGAAACGCCATCGAGCACGTCAGCCGGGACGTTACGGTTCACGTCAAACGCATTTCGAACGGTGTCTGTATCGTCGATGACGGTTCCGGAATCGATCCGGACGAGCGCGAGCTAGTGTTCAAAAGCGGCTACACGACGGACAACGGAACCGGTCTCGGTCTCTCCATCGTTCAACAGATCGTCGAAGCGCACGGCTGGGAAATCGATGTCTACGAGGGCAGTACGGGCGGCTCACGGTTCGAGATCACGGGTATCGATTTCGAGTGACGGGCGGCTCTCGTCGCCCGCATCGTGGAAACGAAATCCGTGAACACACGGGAGATGACAGTCGCACAAAGCCGTTGTTCTTATCCGGGATGAAAGTGAACTCGATTCGTTCTACCGAGTGAAGCGTGTGGGTGCCAAAGCCGGAACTCGACGGTGTCAACGCCATTCCCTATCGACACGATGTTCGATCGTCGGATCCGCGGCGGCACCGCGTTTTAGCGCCGCCCAACGGGTACACTTGGGGCAGGCATAGACGATGCCGTCTTCGGTTCCCATCGTCCGTGCGAACGAAGGATCGACGTGTTCGTTTCCACAATCAGGGTTTCGGCAGTAGCGCTTCGAGTCCGTGTGCCGATTCCACACGCCACGTCGAACGGTATCGCCCGTGTTCTGCCACTCGGATTTAGCCATGGATACTCACCTTCTCGCGCGCGAGGCGCTCGCCCGTCTTTCTATCATGTAGCTTCCAAAATTCGGCGTCCATTCCGGGGAGCCGACTACACTGGTGACACCAGAAGTGGCTGTTCGTCGTCTCCCAACTGGTGTGGCCGTTCGGGCACGTGTAGCGCCACTTCGTGATCGGTCCGTCGATATCGTGGACACCCATACGCTGGCATACGACCATTCTTCAAAAAACTTCGAGCCTTATCCATGGTGAAAGTAAATCCTCATTCGTTCGTGACGTTTACCTCCGCTATCGTCCGTTTTCGGCCGCATACGGAACTACAGCTAAGTGAAAGTAAACCACCGTGGCGATACTCTGTTTTTGGCGTATCTGGAAGTTTTGACTGTTTTTCTAGTTTTGACGGTTTTGACGAATTTTCTATTTTTGCTGGTTTTGCTGGTTTTGATAGCTCTCCCCGAGCACTACCACGTTTCTCCGTCGTACGCCATTCCCCAAAATGCCGTTTCGAGGCGTGTACTCGTCAAGAACGCATTCTCCATCGCATCACGTATTCCCGGTGATTCGTCCGCTTGTCGGTCCACGAACGTTCGCATCCATGCGACGGAGTCACGAAATTCGTCGCTCGTATACTTCTCGATGAACGGCGTGTATCGGTGCTCTCCGTCCGCGATGGTTGCCATGTGCTCCGCGACGTCGAGATATCCCTGACCGCACGGGTAGACGGCCGCTGCGAGTTCGGCGAGCGTTCTCTCGTAGGCCGTTCGCAACAGGTAGTTCGTGTACGCGAGACACGTCGGCGTTTTTTGAACCGCTTCGAGTTCGGCACGGGAAATTCCGTAGTCGGCGGCGAACGAGCGATGTAACTCCATTTCGTCCGCGAGAATCGTGTGTGCGACATCGAACGCGTGGGTCATCGTCGCCTCGTCGCGTGCTTTGCAGCCGGCGACGGCGAACACGCGAGCGTAATCGAGCAGGTAGCGATAATCCTGCTCTACCCAATGTCGGAACGCATCCGCTTCGAGCGTTCCGTTCGCCAATTCGACGACGAACGGATGTGCTTTCTGCTCTTCCCACAGGTCGCTCCCTCTCGTGAGGAGATGGTCACTGAACGCCATACTACCATATCTATTCTCAAGTGGTATATCTTGGTGGTGGATGTTCGGAATAACTGATGTCACCACCATCAGCCAGCGCTATCGATCGATTCTCGACCAAAGAAAAGAGAAAAACGACCCTACAGTCGATCGAGGACTTCCGAGACGACTTCGTCCTTCGGTACCTGGTCTTCCTCGCCGGAATCCATGTTTTGAACCGTGACGACGCCCTCGTTCAGGTCTCGTTCACCGACGACGACGGTGTATTCGGCGTTGATGCGGTCGGCGTACCCGAACTGCTCGCCGACGCTCCGACCGGTCAGGTCGGTTTCGACGGTCAGCCCTTCCGCACGCAGTCCCTTCGCGTACTCCATCCCGATTTCGCGCACGGAATCGGAAATCGTCAACACGTAGACGTCCGTCGAGAGCGCCTCGTCGGGCCACTCGTCCAGTTCCTTCAACAACTGCATCGTCGTGGAGTAGCCGAACGCGAACCCGATTGCGGGTACTTCGCGGTTCCCGAACTGCTCGATGAGGTTGTCGTATCTGCCGCCGCCGAACAGCGCGCGGAGGTCGCTCTCGGTCGAAAACGCCTCGAAGACGAGACCGGTGTAGTAGTCCATTCCGCGAACGATGGAGAGGTCGAAGGTACACGTCTCCTCGACACCGTACGCCGAAAGCACGTCGTAGAGGTCGTGCATGCGGTCGATTGCATCGTCAGCGGCATCGCCCTCGGGTGCTTTGTTCGAGAGTTCGACCAGTGCGCTCTCCATGTCTCCGCTGATGGCGGTGAGTTCGTCGATCTCCTCGGCGGTTTCGCGGTCCACGCCTTCGAGTTCGAGGTTGTCGAGGAACTCCTCTCGACTGATCTTCTCCTTCTTGTCGATGACGCGCATCACGTCCTTGCTTCCCTCCACGTCCATCGCGTTGAGCAAGGCGTCCAGCAGTTGTCGGTCGTTCAGTCTGAACTCCACCGAGTCGGCGACCCCGAGTTTCTCGTAGATGGTGGCCGCACAGGCGATGATCTCCGCGTCCGCCTCGACCGATTCGACGCCGAAGATGTCGATGTCGGTCTGGAAGAACTCGCGGTCGCGTCCCTTCTGGACCGCCTCGTAGCGCCAGCGTTTCGAGGTGTCGAACCACTTGATCGGCGTGCCGAGGTCCTTTCTCTGTTGGACCAACCGCGAGCGAGTCGGCGTCTGTTCGGGGATGAGCGTGACTTCGCGTCCGCCTTTGTCCTCGAAGCTGTAGGTCTGTTCCACGATTTCGTCGCCCGACTTCACCCGAAAGAGGTCGGTGGGTTCGACGCTCGGCGCGTCGATCTCGCGGAAGCCGAACTCGCGGGCCGTCGCTTCGACGGTGTCCACGAGTTCGCGCCACGCCGCCCACTCCTCCGGGTAGCGGTCGTAAAAGCCTTTGAGGCTCTCGAATTCGTCCATGGTTCGCGTATCGGAGGCGAGCGCTTTACGTTTGGCTATCTCGTGTGTCCTCCGGTTCGAGTTCGAACGTCGCGACGATGTCGTCGCCTTGCCGCTTCGAGCCGACGAGTTCGAGATCGATCCGCGTCTCGAACGACGGTCCGTCGACCGTAACGGTGTGGTACTCCCCTCCTTCGCCCAACGGGTGAACACCGCGTTCGTGCAGGTGGTTCAGAAACGTCTCGTCGAGCGGCCGCCCGAGCCATCGCTCGTCGATCTCCGTCGAATCGAGTTTCGCGACGCGGGCCTCGAACCCCCTGTCCAGGAACGTCCGGTAGGTCGCGGTCGGTTCCCGGTCCCAAAGCGGAAACACCGGTGTGACGCCGGTTTCGTCGCAGATCGATTCGACCCATTCCCTATCGGCATCGACGTCCACGGTGCCGAACACGCCGTACTTCTCGTCGAGTGATTCGAGGACGCGTTTGAACTGTTCCTCGTACGTCTCCCACGTCACCCGTCGTTGCACGAGCGTCGTCCCGACACTGCGGGCCTGTCGCCGGATGAGTTCGTGGTACGACCCGGCATCGCGGTCGTCCCGTCCGTCGACCATCATCGTGACGAACCGCGAGACGTCGTACTCGTCCACCGCCAAATCCCACGCCAGACTGCTATCCTTGCCGCCGCTCCACGAGCAAAACGCGTCCATACGTTCTCCGACGATACCCGTCGCGACGTGTTGAACCGTTCCGTTCGCAGTCGTCGGAGAGCCCCCATCCGATAGACGGCGCTTACCACCACCGGGCCGCGGTGTCTGTCGCGACCCAAAATCACTACCACCGCCCGCGACAACAGTCCGACATGCGAATTACGGACTACGAACTGTTCGCCGTCCCGCCGCGTTGGCTGTTCCTTCGAATCGAGACGAGTGACGGACTCGTCGGTTGGGGTGAACCCGTCGTCGAGGGCCGTGTGAAGACGGTCCGCGGCGCGGTCGAGGAACTGATGGACGACTACTTGGTCGGCGAGGATCCGATGCCGGTCGAGGATCACTGGCAACGACTGTATCGTGGCGGATTCTACCGCGGCGGTCCCGTTCTGATGAGCGCCATCGCGGGAATCGATCAAGCGCTGTGGGACATCCGTGGAAAGGCGTTCGGCGCGCCGGTGTACGACTTGCTCGGCGGCCCGGTCCGCGACCGGGTACGCGTCTACCAGTGGGTCGGCGGCGACCGCCCGGCGGGCGTCGCCGAGGCCGCTCGCGAGAAGGTGGACGCCGGATTCACGGCGCTGAAGATGAACGCGACGCCCGAACTCCGTCGAATCGACACGCCCGCGGCGGTCGATTCGGTCGGCGAGCGACTTGAGACGGTTCGAGAGGAAGTCGGCCCGGACGTGGACATCGGCGTCGACTTCCACGGGCGCGTGGCGAAGTCGATGGCGAAGCGACTCGCCGACGTCCTCGAACCGCACGACCCGTTCTTCATCGAGGAACCGGTGCTTCCGGAACAGAACGAGTTCCTCCCACAACTCGCGGCTCACACGTCGATTCCGATCGCGACGGGCGAGCGGATGTACTCCCGTTGGGATTTCAAGGAGGTGTTCGAATCGGGCGCAGTGGACGTGATTCAACCCGACCTCTCGCACGCGGGCGGAATCACGGAAACGCACAAAATCGCGTCGATGGCCGAGGCCTACGACGTGGCGCTCGCGCCACACTGTCCGCTCGGCCCGGTCGCACTCGCGTCCTGTCTACAGGTCGATGCCTGCTCGCCGAACGCGTTGATTCAGGAACAGAGCCTCGACATCCACTACAACGAGGGCGGCGACGTGCTCGATTATCTGGCCGACCCCAGCGTCTTCGACTACGAGGACGGGTACGTCTCGCTCCCCGGCGCCCCCGGATTGGGCGTCGAACCGGACGAGGAAACCCTGCGCGAGCGCGCCGGTCACGACGACTGGCACAACCCAGTCTGGCGACACGATGACGGCAGCGTCGCGGAGTGGTGACGGTTCGGTGTAATTCCGTTGTTTGCGTATCCATCCATCGGAAATGGTTGTGGTCACACACCAGTTGTAGAGTGTCTTGAGTCTCCTACGGAAGCAAGCTAAAGCAAAAAGCCACGATGTATTTAAAGAGATGATTTTTAGGAGTCGATTTTGTGACTAGTATCTAGTGTTCACACTACTTGAAGAGGTACTCCACACACAGATTTTGACGTTCGGAACTACTGTACACAGAGAGGTTCAGGTTCACCAGTCTTGGACACGGCGTTGGTCGAGATTATCATTCAGTTCGGAAAATCGGTTATCGTCGATAAGGATATCGTACACGAGGTCAGAATCTTCGACAAGCCGATTGAGGAGATTGATGCCACCGGAACGACCTCGATTCTCCTTTTGGATGTCGATAAGGCCGAGAAATGCTTGCTCTTTCAAGATATCACGGAAGCGCCGCTCGGAGAGTGTGTCTAAATCGATTGTCCTGCAAATATTCGAATACTGGCGGTAGACGAGTTGTGTGGCGAATTCGTCTTGTGCCGAGTTGTTTGTGAGAATAGAGAGTGCTAAGAGCACTGCTTTTGCTTGTTGTGGAACCCCCTCGATAAGTTCCTTGAAGCGATCCTTTTCTGCTTCAGTACGCGCCTCTCGGACATGCGCTTCAGTTACCTGCTCTGCATCCTGCTTATATGCTAAATTGCCCGAATGACGAAGGATGTCAATTGCCTTTCGTGCATCACCGAAGTCCTGAGCCGCAAAAGCCGCACAGAGCGGGATAACGTCGCTCGTTAATACATCGGATTGGAATGCGTCTTTCCGGTTTTCCATGATCTGCTCCAACTGAGTGGCGTCATACGGTTGGAAGGCCATCTCCTTTGGCTGCAGACTCGACTTTACTCGTTCGTTCAGATCATCTGCCCATTCGATCTTGTTACTGATCGCGATAACTCCGATACGACAGGATGTGCTACCGGATTCACCGGCTCTAGACAGTTTCATCAATATGCTATCGTCAGTCATCAAATCTGCTTCGTCGAGGATGATGATGGCAACGTCATATTGGGAATCCAAGACTGTCCAGAGTCGCTCATAGTAGGCAGCAGTAGAGAGACCAGTTTCAGGAACTCGAAGCTGTGTTACATCCGGTTGGTTGTAATGGCGCGCAAGGGTCGAAACTGCTTGTGTCTCGGTGCTATGGGTTGAACAATCGACGTATGCTGTGCCAATACTGACCCCGTCTTTCGCTAACTCCTTTGCACGGGTTGTGACGTGGCGCGAAACCAGTGATTTCCCTGTTCCCGTTTTCCCGTAGATAATTACGTTTTCAGGTGAGTGCCCATTGACGGCACTTCGCAGTTCTTCCGCTAACATTCGAATTTCGTCATCTCGGCCGACGATCCGGTCGGCACTTGGGACGTGATCGATTTCGAGCAAGCCCTTATTTGAAAAGATGTTATCTTCTTGCTCGAAAATTTCACGAGCAACGTCGAACCCCTCACCACCATCTGTTCGTAGCTGGGATTGGTTTGGCTCGTTACCACGAGACTGGTTCATACACCAACTATTTGTAACAACTCACATATATCTCCTATGATATTATGGGGCCTCCTTTCCGACGTTAATTATTGTGCTTATCGGCGTTGCAACGCATTTGGCGGCGTATTTGCAGTGGATTGTATTGAACTACGTTTCCGACGTATAGTCATCTGTTCTCCCCTTTGTTCCGATGTTTCTACCCGATTTAAGCGTTCTTGGGCTGTATTTCGATCTACTTTCCATTTATATATCATAACCTTGTTTCCGAAGTTTGAACCGGTTCTCCCCCCTCTTTTCCGATGTTCCCGAAATCTCATCGAAGGAATTCATTTTTCACTCCCTCCCCCCGTGTTTCCGACGTTATCCTCTAGTGGAGACTCTATACAGAGAACACCCACACCCCCCGTGTTTCCGACGTTTCTTCTAGCGACTTTCTAGACTTAGATTTCAATTAGAAAACACTCCCCACTCGTCTTCTAATTGCTGTGTGAGTGGAAACCAGTGACTTCAATTCCCTGTTCCGGTTAGTCATCGACTGCTTCCATAAAGAGACTCACATAGAATTTCGTAGAACGTCGGAAACGTGGGGGGTGTGTGCTTTCTTTTCTCCCAACAAAGAATACTGAAACTGACCTTCTAGAACGTCGGAAATGGGATTTCTCCATCTCACTTAAAAACTGTTTCCTTGGGAAACTCGGAAGTTCCGGAAACTCATCCTCCACTGCAAACCATCATACAACTTTGATCGACCCTGTTTTCGTTCAGGCGACGTATAACAAAACTCCATCCGGCCGACGTGGCTGTAAATGGGGTCTGTGGGTCTGGTTACCGGGAGGACAGTCGTATTACTACTCGTGCTGTCGCTCGTCGCTGGCACGTTCGCTCCGCAAGCGACGGCACAATCGTCGGGCGGACAGTCGTCGAGCGGGCCGCCGTCCGTTTCGATTTCCATCGAGCGGCACGCGTCCCAATCCGGCACCGTTCGCTATCATCTCGATTTCGAGACACCCGACGACGGGAGCCACTTTTGGCTCATCAATTACACCGGAAACGTGGTGTCCTCGGATGGGTTCGTCAGCGACCAAACGGGGAACGGAAACCACGCACTCCGTTGGGACGGCGAGACTGACTCCCCGTCGATGACGATCACCACGAGTGTTCACTCCGGAAGCGGTCGCGAGTTCGCGGCGACCGACGACTGGGCGCTCGCACCGACGCCGAGGATGTCGGTCGCGTGGGAATCCACGGCCGCCGACGACTGGAGCTATTTTCACCCCCTCCAGGACGACTATCCGGATCGGAGCGTTTCGTTCGCCGATTCCGGCGTTCTCGGGTCGGCGTTCACGTACGTCGGAAAGTACCACGAACGCGTCCGTCACGCGGACGGGCAACGATTTCGGATGATCGTCGCGGCCGATGCGTCTCCAGCCGAGTCCCCCAAGTCGATTTTCAACTCGCTCAGCGCGGCGAGCAAACGGATTCCCGGCCAGCCCCCGGACGACGTACTGATGTTCGTCCTCCCCGACCCGATTTGGCGCGGTGGGTACTCCTCGCCGAAGTACGGCGAACTATGGGTACACGAAGACGCCCGCCTCGACGATCCACAGAATCTCTGGTTACACGAGTATTTCCACACGCGACAGTCGTTCGAACTGAGCGATAAGATGGAGTGGTTTCGGGAGGCCAGCGCCGCCTACTTCGCGTCGGATCTGGCGATGAAGGAGGACGAAACCTCGAAATCCGCCGTTGTCGGAACGCTCTCGTCGAAATCGTACGACGCATCGACGCTCTCGAAACCGAACACGTGGGCCGACCGTGAGGTCCCGTACTATCGCGGGGCGCTCACCTTGTGGGCCCTCGACGAAAAGATACAGCAGGCGACCGACGGGCATCGTAGCCTGATGGACGTATTTCACCGGATGAACGAACACGATGGGACGGTCACGTACGCCGATTTCCGGAATATCGTCGCCGACGTGGCCGGACGGTCGATGACACCGTGGTTGAACAAGCACGTCACGACGACCTCGAAACTACGCCTGCAGGATCTCAAACAGGCGAACGATGCGGGATCGAACGTCGGCGATGGTGATGGGTCACAGAAGGATGTGGGCGCGGACAAACAGTCCGGCGGTATGAGCGGAATTCATTCCCCAGCAAAGACGGGTAACCTACCTTCGACGCTCGTTTTCTGGGGAGGACTCGGTCTCGTCAGTTTGGTGTTCGGACTGACGGTGGCGCAGTACGCATCCGGTCTGGTGTCCCGGTTCCGCGGTGGAAGGGGGAAGTAAGCCGGTTCTCTCATTTCCTCCTCAGTGTGGCTACGTCGACGAGTATCGTCGTCGAGTCGGCGGACGGACGTGACACACTCCCCCGATTTCGTTCACTCCGGGAGGGTGCTTTCGTACTTCGCCGCGAGCGGGTATCGCCATCCCACGCCGAACGCTTTCGGAGATACCTTGAGCACGGGAGCGGCCTGAAACCGTTTGTACTCGGATCGATGTAGCATCGAAAGTACCCGACGAACCGTTTCGTGGTCGTATCCCGATTCGACCAGTTCGTCGGCGGTCAGCCCTTCGTCAACGTACCCCGCTAGAATCGAATCGAGAACTTCGTACGGTGGAAGGTCGTCCTCGTCGGTTTGATCCGCCCGAAGTTCCGCGGAGGGCGGTTTTTCGATGACGCGTTCGGGGATGGTCGTCTCGGATGCGTTCATCCGATTTGCGAGCTCGTAGACGAACGTTTTCGGGCAGTCCGCTATCGGAGCGAGTGACCCACACATATCGCCGTAGAGGGTGGTGTACCCGATGGCGAGTTCGCTCCGATTACTGGTCGCGAGGAGGAGACGGCCCTGTTCGTTCGCGATGGCCATCAGTGTCGTCGCTCGAATTCGTGCTTGGACGTTCTCCTCCGTGACGCTCGGTTCCTCGTCGAGAACCGGTGCCAACTCCGCCTCGAACGACTCGAAGGTGTCCTCTATCGGTATGTCGAGGAAGTCGATATCGAGGTTGTCGGCGAGTTCGCGGGCGTCGATTTCACTCTCGTCGCTGGTGTATCTGGTCGGCATGGCGACACCGAGGACGCTCTCCTGACCGAGCGCATCGACGGCCAGCGCGGCCGTCAGCGAGGAGTCGATCCCACCCGAAAGTCCGACGAGAACGTCCTCGAACCCCGTTTTGTGGACGTAATCCCTGATCCCGAGTGCGAGTGCCGACCGGATCTCCGCCGCTCCAACCGGGGGTTCGGGGGCGATGTTTACCGTCGCAGGGGATTCGGCGTCGAGCGGGACGTCGTAGACCGCGAAATCCTCCTCGAAGGTCGCGAGTCGGCATGCTATCGTCCCGTCGGGTGCGACGACGAACGAACGGCCGTCGAAGATGAGTTCGTCGTTCGCACCGACCTGGTTCACGAAGACCAGCCACTTGCCGTGGTCGCTGGCGTGTGCACCGAACAGTTGCTCCCGAAATTCGCCTTTCCCGCCGTAAAACGGACTGGCGGAGCTGTTTACGAGCAGATCAGCGCCCGCCGTCACGAGGTCTTCGATGGGGTCCTCGTCGTACTCCGGGCGCTCCCACACGTCGGGTTCGTTCCACGCGTCCTCACAGATACTGACGCCGAGTTCGGTTCCGTCGCCGAGCGTGTGGAGCGGTTGGCTCGTCGCGGGCTCGAAAAATCGGTCCTCGTCGAACACGTCGTACGTCGGGAGAAGCCGTTTCTCGGTCCGACCGACGACCGTTCCATCGCGGCATATCGCCACCGCGTTTTGCACCCCTTTTCCGTACTCGTCGGCGTTCCGCGCGACGAACCCGACGATGGCCGTGATGTCCGTCGCTTCCTCGGCGATTCGGTCGAGCGCGGCAAGCTGTGTTTCGATGAACGACTCGCGTTTTACGAGGTCCTGGGGAGGATAGCCGACGAGCGCGAGTTCCGAGAACACGACCAGGTCGGCGTTCTCCTCGCGTGCTCGACGGATTCCGTCCTTGATCTTCCGTTCGTTGTCCTCGATATCCCCGACGGTGTAGTTCGATTGTACCAGTGCGACCCGATGCATGTCAATATGTCCCACGGGGTCGTAGGGAGTCGAGTGGCAAAGGTGTGGTGTCGGTGAGATGCAGGAATTTTGTTGGTCATCTAGTGGGGCAGGTGCTGTGTTCCTATTCAGTTGTATGGGTACTTGTCTGATTTCCCTGTAGGTAATCCCACTATTTCCAGTTCAACACCCCTCTTATAACACTCCCACCCCGGGTTTCCAGTGCTTCTCTGATCATGTGGCCTCACTTGCTCCAGTGTTACCGCAGCACTTGTTGAATTAATATATTATATTAGAACTCAAAATCTCTAGTACTGTTCTGTTTTGTCACTACTCCACATATATGTTTCGTCTCTAGATATTAGAATCAGTAAATGCGATGCGTCAATTGAGGAAAGCACTGGAAACCCGGGGTGGGGGTGTTATAATATGGCCCTAGCACTGGAAGTGGTGGGGTCACTTATCGTATTTAATAGTACTTAAACGAATGGAGCACCGGAAGCATTGGAACTGGTGGTGGTGGGGTTTTATATCGAAGGCAACTCTTGCTTATTATACACTCATGTCGGATTTCGATTTCACACCAAACGAGTTTCCCTTTAAGAACAGGAATGTATTAATGGAGGACTACACTCCGAATACACTCGTTGGAAGAGATGACGAACTCACAGAGTATCATTCCGTGTTACAGCCTGCAATCAATGGCGAACAGCCTAATAACATTTTTCTCTATGGAAAAACTGGTGTCGGAAAAACTGCTGCGACACGATTTTTGCTTGATCGGCTGGAGCAAAACTCCGTTGAATACAATGTCGATATTAAAACGGCGGTCGTCAATTGTGATGGATTCGACACTAGCTACCGTGTTGCCGTCCATCTCGTCAACAAATTCTGCCCGCCCGAAGAGCAGATTAGCGATACTGGTTATTCGCGTTCGCAAGTTTATGATGCGCTATGGAATGTTCTCGATTCCTGTGGTGGAATTTTTATCCTTGTTCTCGACGAGGTTGATCACCTTCAGGATGAATCGATTCTCTACCAACTCTCTCGTGCTCGTGAAAATCGAAACATCGAAAGCGCTCGTATCTCCGTCATCGGGATAAGTAACGATCTCACTTTCCGGGACCACCTCTCTCCCAAGACTCGTTCGTCCTTGTGCGAACGTTCTATTTCGTTTTCTACATACGATGCGAACGAACTCCAAGAAGTTCTCCGACAGCGTGAGACGGCCGCCTTTACAGATGGTGCGCTTGAAGATGACGTTATTCCTCTTTGCGCAGCCTATGGCGCACAAGAGTCCGGCGATGCGCGTAAAGCCCTTGACTTACTTCTTCAAGCAGGTGATCTCGCCCGGAAAGAAGATGCCGAGATCGTAACGGAAGATCATGTCCGGCGTGGACGCGACGAACTTGAGGAGGAGGAAGTCGCTGTGGGAATTGTCTCGTTAAACCAGCACGAGCAACTGGTTCTGTATGCTCTTACGACATTCGAAGCAAATGAGGAGACGCCGATACGTACGCGATCACTGTACGAGCGATATACCACACTCGCTGAAATGGCGGCGATGAGTCCCAATTCGTCACGATGGATGCGAGCTCAGTGCGATACCCTCGAAATGCTCGGGCTCACGGAAAGCAATCACAGGAACGAAGGACTGGCCGGTGGAAGTTACCGAGAGCACGTTCTGGCGCAGGATTTAGATTTGGTTGTTCAGGCGCTCGACGGAACGATTATGCAGACCGGTATTCATGATAGTATTGAAAAGCATATCTGAGCAAGTGGTCTCCCTTTCGCTTTCCGTGATCGTGTACTCGTGATACCGATCCACTGTATTCAGTGTCTTGAGTCGTGCGGTACTCGAACGATTGTGGAAAGACATGCAATACGGTGAGGGTGTGCCCGGAGGACCGCCCTTTCAGCGCTTTATATCGACGTCGTCACCGTCTCTCCATTTTGGCGGCCGAAAATAGTACAGGCTCGTTTGCACGAACAACGCGGCAAACGTAAAGGTGCTTGCGCCCCTCGTTGTTTCATACCATGACGAAAGATTTGGACGTGTCGTGGCTTCACCTCACACCCGACGAGGAGGTTCTCTGGGCAGGTCACCGGAGTTTCTATCAGACGATTCCGTCGATCCTCGCCGGTATCGTCCTCGTTTTGATCGGTGTCGGTATCATCGGAAGCGGCTACTTCGGTTGGGCGAAGTGGCTCGGCGTTCTTCCGATTGTGGCCGGAATCGCGGTCGCCGTCCCGTCGTTTCTCCGTTGGCGAAGCGAATGGTTCGTCCTCACGACCGAGGAGATATATCACAAGCGTGGCGTCTTCGCACAGGACGTATCACAAATTCGACTGGATCGTGTGCAGGATATTGCCTTCTCACAATCACTTCCGGAACGCATCTTCGATTACGGGACGGTGAGGATACACACCGCTGGCACGTCGACGAACAACCTCGTTTTTGAGAACGTTTCCAACCCACAATCTATCAAAGGACTGTTGACTGAACAGTTGGATAAAATCTCTCCGCGGCAGTGATCTCTGACTCGCTGATTTTCGACGTACAAACTTCGACAACAGAACATACGCGGTTTGAAACGATCTGAAACGGTGCACGACGAGTTTCTCCTTTTATTACCCCCCGGGGATATGGCCGAATCGAGGAAAGCGAAAAATGAGCCAAACTGACAGCGCCTCTCTTTGGACAGGTCCCCAAGAATTCGAGGGTTCTTTGAAGACCCTCCTGGTTGCGGCACGCCGTGGTGCGGTCACGTTCGACCGCTCGTGGACGTTCCGCCGCGAGGACGATCACCCCGACCTCATGGTCGAAGTGACGCGACTTGCGAGCGATCCCGAGACCACACAGACCTGTGGGGAGCACGCACCTACGATGGACGAAACGGAGTTCGAAACCAAACTGTCATCCCTACTCCGAGGCGCACATCGGTCCGGAATCGGCTTCGATCGTGCGTGGACCTTCCGGTGTGCTGATGGTCTCGACCTGATGGTTGAGATCACGCAACTCGCTAAACGGTAAAAAACTCCTCTCCCTCCAAACGATCGATACCCCCTGTTCTTACGCCGCTTCGATGTTCTGTAGCTCGCCGATCGGCTGTCGCTCCTCCGCAATCGGCTTGAGGCGGTCGACTTGGGGATCGAGCCATCCACCGACCCATTGAGTCTCGATGCGGAGATAATCTTCCGCGAATGTTTTCACCAGTATGGTAAATCGGTCGTTCGTTCGGTCGATATCGTGCACGTGGCAATCGATAGTGGTGTCACCGACGGTGACGCGGAGGGGGTCTTCGATTTCGAGGCCGACGAACGAGTCGACGAGATCGGAAACCTTGTGGCGGCTTTCGGTCGCACTCATTACAACTACCGCTTTTTCCCCCATCTCTAAAAAGGGGGAATACGGTTTCAGACTGTTTTATTCGTTAACCGACAACAGGGAAACCGGTACCGTCTTGCGTTTCATTCGTTTTATTATCGAATAACCATCATTCTATCTATCCCTATATAATGAGTGGGAGCACGAAGGTCAACATCTTTTACCGCATCCCCGAAATGATACGTTAGAGATGGTTTGGGAGTGCCGCGACGTGAGCGAGGGAGCAGAATGAAACAAGTTGCCAATCATACGGTCAAGGAAGCGAACGGCTGTTACAGTGGTATTCCGGTCCGTATCGAGGATTATCGGCTCCAACGCAACGTCTACGGTGGGATCGAATGGTCGGATGGGGTTGAATCGGTGATCTGCCGTCGAGTCGGTGACCAGTGGCAAGCACTCGTCGTTCGGAACGGGGAAACAAGAACGCTCTTCCCCGGACTCGGGTCACAAAACCACGCCCTGTGGTTGGCGCGTGAGTATCTGGAGTTCGAGCAGACGTACGATGGTATGGATGTTTGGGAAGATCTCCCATCCCGAGAGCAGTCGAATCCGTTCCGTGACATGATTTCGTCCACGCAGAACTCGTTCCGCGTGTAGTTCGCTCGTTAGCCCGTGAATAATTATACGCCTTCTAGCGGAAGATACTGCTATGCAAGCAATCGTTCTGGCCGCAGGTGAGGGTACACGAATGCGACCGCTATCCGCATCGTGTCCGAAGCCCATGTTGCCGGTTGCAGAGGAACCACTTGTCGCTCACACGGCGCGTGCCGCCGTCGAAGCGGGTGCGGAAGAACTCGTTCTCGTCGTCGGCTACGAGGCTGACACCGTTCGAGAGTACTTCGGCGCGGAGTACGCCGGAATCCCGGTCAAATACTCGGTACAGGAAGAGCAACGCGGGACGGCCGACGCGGTTCGCGCGGCCCGAGAACACATCGACGGGCCGTTTGCGGTCCTCAACGGCGACAATCTCTACGATACCGCTGCCGTCAAACAGCTACTCTCGAACGGTCCCGGTGTGGGGACGTACCGAGTCAATGATCCTTCGAATTACGGCGTCATCTCGACGGATGGTGACCGTGCGACGGGTATCGTCGAGAAACCGGACGACCCGCCGACGGACCTCGCCAACACTGGTGCATACGTGTTCCCTGAAGAAGCGCGTGACTGGCTCGACGTCGGTGAGAGCGAGCGCGGCGAGTTCGAAATCACGGACGTAGTGGAGCGCGTCATCGAGGAATACGACGTCACTGCCGTCGAAGTCGAACGGTGGCTCGACGTGGGACGTCCGTGGGAACTGCTCGAAGCGAACGAATGGAAAATCGGCGAATTGGAACGCGATATCCGTGGGGACGTGAGCGATGGGGCCACGATCACGGGGGATGTAGTCGTGGAAGAGGGTGCAACGGTCAAATCCGGCGTCGTTATCGAGGGACCGGCGCTGATCCGTTCGGACGCAACCATTGGGCCGAACGCGTACATTCGGGGTGCAACGCTCGTGGATAATGGCGCAAAAGTCGGTCACAGCGTCGAAGTGAAAAACAGCGTCCTGTCGCCGGGTGCGACGGTCGGTCATCTCTCCTACGTCGGTGATAGCGTCCTCGGTCGTGACGTGAACTTCGGTGCGGGAACGAACGTGGCCAACCTCCGTCACGACGGTAAGTCGGTCAAACACACGGTGAAAGGCGACCGCGTTTCCACCGGACGGCGGAAGTTCGGTGTCGTCGTCGGCGACAACGTGAAAACGGGCATCAACACCAGTCTCTATCCGGGTGTCACGCTCTCGGAGGGTGTGGTGACACTCCCGAACGAGGAAGTCTCTCGAGACAAGTAACTCCGCGCTGTCCGTTATTTTCGATTATGGAATGAAGTGAGAAGTAAAGGTGCGCGTTAGCACTACCGCATTTCCTCTCGGGCGAGGTTGGCTTCGACGGGGTCGTTGGCACGTCCCTTCTTCACTTCGGTTGCAGTCATACATTCGAAACAGCCGTAGACTTCGTTTCGGTTGTTCCCGAACACGCGGGCGAACTGGGGGGTCACGAACGAACTGCAGTTACGACACTGCGTATCGGCCATCGTGCTATCGTCGACGTTTCGGGAACCGCTCATGTCTATCGACATTGTATCCCATCCTTCACAGGGTACCACTATTATTATCCAGCAATTAAGGAGATGAAATTGGACGAAATCATATCGAATCTCTGTATTGTTCCAGCCGTTTCACCTTGCCTGTGCGGGGTTTTTAAATATCTATCTAGCTATACGAATCTTCTTCATGTGGCGACCGAGCACCGTTAGGTTTCGCGCCTTCGAGGTATACAATGTTACCACGACCGACGCGCAATCGATTGATGTCACCCCGTTCTTCCATTCTGGAGAGCAGTCTGCTTACCTTCGACTTCGACCACCCGGTTTCCTCGACGATATCCACCTGTTTCATCCGATCTCGATTATTGCGCAGGAGTTTCAACACTTGACCTTCGTCGGTGAGGATGTCCTCGTCACCGTCGGTGTCGCTCTCCTCTGATTTCGTTACCGGTATCGAGGTGGTTCCCGATTCGGGGACCGGTGTCGGTGGATCGGGGTCGTCGCGACCGACCCGCCAGAGCAGGGCTGCAGCGCCGAAAATACCGATACCGACGACACCGACGAGCAGGAGTTGTATTCCCGAAAGACCGCTCGATTGCTGGTCTTTCGTAGCCGTCGTCGTTTTCGACGGTTGTGTAGTCGATCTCGCAACGTTCGGGTTCATCGGTTCGGGGTCCTTTGCATCGTTGACGCCGTCCCCATCGCTATCCGCCTTGTTCGGGTTCGTTCCGCTGAGTATCTCCTTTCCGTCGAGTATACTGTCATTATCGCTGTCCTTGCTGACTGGGTTCGTTCCCCATTTGTTGACTTCCTCCCCGTCGTTGAGTCCGTCGCTGTCTATGTCCGAATCGTTGAGGGCATCAGCCGGCCAATCCTTCTTCTGTATTTTGTCGGCCTCGAACTCGTTCGTCAGACCGTCTTGGTCGTAGTCTCCCCCTTTCGTGATGACCGTCTGGTTGATCGTTCGACTGTCGATGATCGGAACGTCGCTTCCGAACGTGGGTCTCAGTCGGAAATAGAGCGTCCGCTTTCCGGTTTCGGTCGCGTTAGAGCCGTTGAGTGTGACGGTCGCGGTCGAACCGTTTCCGACGGTCGCACTTTGACAGACGATGCTGTGGGGGTCCTTGCCGTCGTACCTTTCCAGTAGGCAGACCGAATACTTCGACACGTTCGAATCTATACGGAATTTTACATCGGCGGTGTACCGTTCGGACTGCCAAACGTACGTCGTCTCGTTCGTTTTCGTGACGACGGCATCTCCGGTTCGATGTATCGAGATAATCCGTCCGGTATCTGTCCCATTCGTCCCCCTTGCTGTTGCCGGAACCACGGCGACACCGACGACGAGGAAAACGACAAGGACAGCATGGATAACCAACCAAATATGGTTCCGGTGACCGAACATTTGTTTCGAGTACGTAGTCGGACGCTTAGTTCCTTCGCCATATAGTTCTACGTCAGACAAAATTGATATGAATTCATTCTAAATTATCAAAACATATAAAACCGATCTCACAAGACGATTCGTTTCGGACGCTTGTCGTTATCGGAGGGCGATCTGCATGGCGGATATCATCGCGTACAGTCCGACGACGAATGCACCGAGAAGGTTGGTCGATGCGGCCGAGACGAGCGGTGCGTTCAACCACGCTGCCGCGAACGTTCCCGCGCTGACTGCGGTCGCCCACCGGTAGTAACTGAACCAGCGGTCGGTATCCGACTCGACGTCGATTTCGGTTTCCGATGTTTCGGACTCGATAGACGGTTCGAGGTACGGATCGAATTCGTCGGCCAGGTCACCACGTTCGACGATTCCACGACTCTTGTTGTACTCGATGATGCCTTCGCTGTCGAGTTTCGGCAGGTGGGACTGATAGAGGGCGATGTACACGCGTTGGCGTTCGTCCGAAGCGAGTGCTTGAACGGTGGTGTCGTTTTCCCATGCGGCGACTTGTTCCGCGAGGTCGCGCATTTCCACGGGGTTGTCGTGCTCTTTGAGATATCGTAGGGCGTGTCGCCGCCGTTGTGTCTGAAGGATGTGGAAGATTTTGTCCTTCGTGAGGTTTTCCGATTCGTTCTCGTTCGGCAACGACGGGGCTTCAGAGAGAGTTTGCGTCGTAGCGCTCATGTTTCTTCGACGGTATCCAGACGGGGACACATCATAAAATAGACCGACCCTCTCGCTTTCTTGCACGCCGTTGCATTCCGTTTACGTCTTGCGATTGTACGGTTTGAACGGAGTGAACCCACCGTGAATGTATGCCTCTTCGGAGATATTTTATCGTGGGAACAAAATGTGTGCTATTGTCTAACTACCTGACAGTGATTGAAACAGCGTTAGCACCGTGAACGATACGATCACTACTCCCGTTGATTGGGCAGGTGTCAACCACCTAAGCGGGCCGAATCCGAGGATGGTACCGCCGAATAGAAGCGTCGAGAGTACCGAGAGGGCCAGATAGTAGTGTGCGTATCGTGGTCGCGTCATCCGATATTTACTCTAACTCCCTTGTAAACGTTCATCAGCAAGCCGGGTAGCTGTCGTACTTCCGGTTTACGCGACTGGCGGAGGTACCGGAATCCCGTCCTGAGCTGTCCTTCGTTCAGGAAATGTCTAGCGAGGATATAGTGATGTGCTCCGGTCACGTCTATTCCCTGTCGTTCTAGTTGCTCGACTTCTTTTGCGAACGTCCGACGGTAGTGTTCGTCAGCTTTTGCCACCGAATCCGCCGACGGTGACCCCGTCTCGTAGCGGAGGAGGAGCGTTTCGTTCACGCAGGCGAGTTTTCCGTGCTTGAGGACACGGATGAGGAACTCGGGGTCCTGAAATCGGGAGAACGACTCGTCGAACCCGTTGATTTTCCGAACGACCTCGCTCTTCACGATGAGCGTCGATCCCGCACTGGTGTGAAGGTCGTCGCTCAATACCAGGCCGATAAGTTCCTTACCGCCCTCCGCACCTTCTGCTTTGTTTCGACGCGAAATGAACTCCGTCACCCATTTTATCGCCGGGTTCTGTCCGCCCGGATGGACGGTTTCCGCCTTACAGTACGCCGCAACCCACTCGTCGGAGCGAAGTTCTAGGGTGAGAACCTGTTTTTCGAGTTTCGTGGGTAGCCACACGTCGTCCGAGTCGAGAAACGCCATGTATTCGCCCTCGGCGTGTTCTATTCCCGTGTTTCGTGCGGCACTCGCACCCTGATTTTCGTCGTGTTCGAAGAACCGTATTCGGTCGTCATCGTACGAATCGACGACCGAGGCGGTGTCGTCGTCCGATGCATCGTCGACGATGATGAGTTCTAAATCTTCGAGCGTCTGTGAAAGAACGCTCTCGACGGTTCGAGGCAAAGAGTGTGCACGGTTGTACGTCGGGACGATAACACTCACAGTCGGGGGCATTCGTTGCTCGTAGGTCCGTTCCCGCTGTGCTTTATTATCGACTTACTAATCGTGGAGGGCCACAGCGAGGAGGACGACCGCGACCAACAGGAGCACCAGCGACGCCAAGGAGAGACCCGATGGCCCGACTCCTCCCGAGAATTTCGCCGCCTCGACCGCGACGAACGCGACGGCCCCGGTCCCGACGATGTGAACGAGTTCGATCTCCCGCGTATCGCGTCCGCGACCGAGATGCTCCCCGACGTTGATGGCGTGTTCGCCCGCGTCCCATGCGACGACGGTTGCGGCACCCGCCACCAGTAACGTCCCGATCGTTACCGCGTTGAAGATACCGGACGCGAGTACGCCGATGAAGACGAGCGCAGTACCGACTTTCACGAGCGTGCGCGACCCTGTCCCACGCACCGGTACGAGTGCCAGCGCGAGCACGAAGACGCCGATAAGCCCCGGAATCAACCGGATGAATCCGCTCAATCTAGCGATTCCGGCGGACGCGACGGCAAGCGCACCGACGACCCCGGCGACACCGACGACCCCGACCAACGCGCCCGAGATGAGCCACTCACGTCGCCAGAGACCGGCCCCACCGGCGAGGGCGGCGACACCGACGAGTTCGAGGACGAGCGTGAGTGATGACGCGCCGAGTTCCCACATCGCGAGCAGTGCGATACCGACCGCGAGCGCGCTCGCGACGCGTGTCGGTCGTTGGGTCGCAGTCGTGGTTCCGGTTACCGTGCTCATGCGTGCACCCTCCGTGGGCGATTCAGCAGTGCCGCGGCGAGCGGCGTCTCTGGGTCCCACTCGATGACCGGAATATCCGCCTTTCGAAGCGCACTGAGTCGGTTTCTCCGTTCGACGCCAGCGAGCCGTTGGCCGACGCTTTCCTCGTCGGTTACGTCGGGGCTGATGACGCTCACGGGGTGTCCGTACGCGTCGAGGCGACGCGCCGTCTCGATGATGGCTTGATCCGAGAGCGGGGAGAGCAACACCACTTGTGCTGCGCTGGGAAGCCGCATACGGAGCTGTTCGAGCTGTTCCCCGTGGTCCGCTTCTTCAGTCGGCGGAAACGATGCGAACGCGGTATGTGTCGCAAGCAACTGTTGGGCATTCGCTCGATGTGACCGTCCCGCACCGGGTTCCAACCAGCACATCTCGCGGCCGAACGCCGCGAGACCGACGAGATTACGATCACGATGCAGCGACGCGAGCAGCTGTTCCGCCGCGGAAACGCTGTACGCAACCGCGTGTGGTTCGTCCGTCGAAGCCCGGTAGGCGACGGCCCGTGCGTCCACGAGAACGACGACCGTCGCGGCGTTCTCCTCGCGGTATTCGACGGTCGTCAAGGAGCCGGTTCGAGCGTATCGGTTCCAGTCGATGCGGTGCATGGCGTCCCCGGCACGATACTCGCGGGTTCGGTAGAATTCGATGCCGCTCCCGCCTTTTTGGGCGACGATGCGACCGACCTGGTCGAGCGTCTTGTCCCGGAGCGAACTATCGGTCTCGGTCCCGGTACAGTCGAGTTCCGTATCCGCGGCCACGGTCGTTTCCACCTCGTGTGCGCCGCTCAGATCACGGGCGACGACGACGGCGGGTTCGAACGGGTGTTTCCCGTGCTTGGCCTGTACCCGATACGAAAAACTCACCGAGCGACCGGGCCAGAAGGCGACCCCTTTCCGCGGGGAACCGCCGGAAACCGAAAGCAGTGCGGGTACCCCGTCCACGATGCGAACGTCGGGGAGGAACCCACCCTCGTTCGTCACCGTCACCGTTACCGTGACTTCGTCCCCGGGCTGTGGTGTACTGTTGCTGAGTCGCCGTTCGAGTCGGAGCTTCGGTTCTGGCTCCCCCGTGACGCTCGGGTACGCCGCAAAGACGACGCCGATCACGGCGAGCAAAAGCATCGATGGACGGTTGACGGCGAGACCGACCGCACCGGCGGCGAGGGAGAGCGCGATGACACCGCGCCAACGATGTGTTTCGGTCATAGTCGCTCACCCTTGTCCGCGATCTCCGTGGCGGTGCGGCGAGCGCAACGCTGGTGCCACGACCGACCGGTCAAGACGGTCGAAACACGGCCCCCGGTACCCACTCCCGAGACGTTGGAACTGCCAAGATAGGCCGCTACAGCCGGGTCGTCGGTCCATTCCCCCGATTCGACCAACTGTCGAGCATCCTTCCGGGTGCAGTTTTCGGCCCGCATCACGGTTTCGACGGCCGCCGTTCGAAGCCGTTCTTCGACGCTCCGTCGGTGCTTCCGACCGACGAACGGGAGTCGGAAGGACCACGACCCGATGGTTTCATCGAAGTCGTTACCCGCGGGAGGAACCGTCACTGGCTCTTCGGGAGTGGGCATGTCGGCTTGAACGAGATTCCCGTTCCTACCGGAACCGAGGACGGGAATCGCCACGAGCAGGCCGAACGCGCCGATAGCGACGACGAGCAGATAGTCGTTCCCGAGCGTCGCCACGAGCGAACGAATCGGTATCGCGTTCGCATCGCCAGCGACCGCGAAGACAAGCGCGAGCACTCCGACGAGTCCGAGCATGACACGGCGCCCGTTCATGATCCCATCCCGAGTCTGTCGGTTTCGTGGTGAATTCGGCCGAGTCGGTCGTCGGTGATCGGTTCTCCGCCATACCGGACCTCTTCGAACGTGCGCGTCAGGGCACGAACGGCGTCCTCGTCGCCACCCGCGTCGATGGCCTCGCGTGCACATTCTCCGGGGGTTTTGGTGTGTGGTCGATCGACGCCGAAGCGTTCGACCATCGCCCACCACGCCTGCTCGATTTCGTTCGACGGATCAGGTGTCGGTGCCGGTGTTGGTGTTCGTTCGTATCCCCCGGCGTTCCGCTCGTCCGACCCGCCGAACAACCGGTCGTGGAAGCGAACGCCGACCGCGACGCCGCCGACGATGACGAAGACCGGAACGATCCAAACCAGCCATCGGACGAGTTCCCGAAGCAGCGCGAGGAGGTCGTCGAGGAACTCCATCTTCTGCCACGACGATTTCGATTTCGAGTGCTTTGCTTGCTTGCTCGCGCTGGATTGACGTTGTTGCTGGTTCGACTGCTGCTGTTGATCGTTCGACTGTGATGCCGTCGGTGCCCCCTTCGATTGAGCTTCCCGTTTCAACTCCCCTGCGTCGGTCGGGTTGATGGGAAGCGACTTGTAATTGACATCGATGACGTCGTCGGGATTGGTGTGAACCGCCTTCCCGAGCGTCGAAGCTGACGTGCCGATGGCGAAGATACAACACAACGCGATGCCCGCTGCGAGGAGTCTATCCGTGTTCATATGGTATCCCCGTCGGTAGTTGGGTATCCGGTTCCACCGGAAACATGGATAGTGTATGGCTCCTTACCGGGTTAATTATAGACTTCGTAATAGATCAGTAGGCGCACCAGTACTCCGAAAAAAGACCGTTTCAATCCGTTGCAGAAGTGGCGGTTCGTTGATGATTTTACCGAGACCCCGCCACTTTCGAACCGCGATCAGCGAGCACTCGGTCGTACACGTCAACGATCGAGTCAGCCATTTCATCGACGCTCAGTCCGTCTATTGCAGTTCGCCCGTCCGAAGGGTCACCCCGGGTGAGCACGTCTTCGACCGCGGAAACCAGTTCACTGTCAACGTTCGAGACGGTGCAGTTCGAAACGCCGTCGAGCACTTCACGAACGAACCCGACATCGGTCGAGATGACCGGCAGGTTACACGCCGCGGCCTCCTTGACGACCATCGGTCCGGCCTCCCGTTTCGAACTGACGAGGAGGACGTCGCTCGCGTTCATGTAGTACGGGATTTTCTCGTGTGGAACGCCGGACACTGCACGCAGGTCGGCATCGACGTCGGCCTGCTCGACGATGCGTTTCGCCCGCGCGAAATCCTTGACGTCCCGCGAGGTGTCGTACGGAAAGAGGATGATGGGGACGTCGGAATCCCAGCCGATCCGTTCGCGGGCTTCCTGCTGTGGGATCGGTCGAAAGCGTTCGGTATCGACGCCGAACGGGATGAGCGAGTGGGGACCGGAGTAGTTGGCGGCCATCGCTTTCGTCGGCAGGATAACCGCATCCGCCTGCCGCGCAACTGCCGTACTGAGACGGGGGAGCCACCCGTTTTCGCTCATCAGGTCGGTTCCCCAAAACGTGATCACGAGCGGGCGAATGGGTTGAGCGAGCGCGAAGGGGGTGACGAGGCCGTAGTTCGCGTGGACGAGGTCGTACTCGGAGAGCGAATGACGGAGTACCGTGGGATAATAGCGTAGATAGTCGGTTATCGAACGGCCACCCTCCGCCGGACGGGGGACCGTTACCGTCGTGCACTCGATGTTTCGTTCCTCCAATTCTCGAATCTGGAGGTCGAAGAACGGACGCGGTGTCGTGACGAGTTGTAACACCTTCATGCTCTCGTGTCGCTCGACTCGGGTGCCGTCCGTTCCGATAGACGTCATTCTCTGTCGTATAGATGCTCCATGCGGCTTTTATTATATACCGACTAAGCATCGTGAACACGGAATCACTGCTCGGAAGGAATCTTGAACGAAATTTTTGTTTTCGATTTTATGAATTCTATGATATACATTCACCATCAAATATAGTGATTGATCTGACTGTTGAATAGGACTGCTGAGTTTTCGACTCGTTTTTCTGATCCCACCGGTTGTGTGGTAAGTTACCACAGTCATGGGACTTAAAGAATGGAACTACTAAGCCACAGACTTTGGCCAAAAGGTTCTAATATAGACTATTGTTGACCGTCAGAACTGCCAACGTACCTGTCTTCCGGTACATCGGGATGGGATTCCTCTCTCACGACGGTTGTCAGTAAACGCTGGGATTCAAAATGACTCAAAAAAGCGACACACATCAATCAATCGACAATAACGATAGAAGATCGACGCACGGAGCATCACGACGTACTTTCATGAAGGGGGTGAGCGCAGCGGGGTTGTGTGCGATCGGGGCACGTACGATGTCCGGTCGAGCGAGTGCGCAGATCCCATATGCTGACGACTACGACACGGTTGTTAACCTCGTAGAAGACGGTGGTGCCGACCCCAACAACGGGGATTCCATCACACCCGTCCTTCGCGAGTATGCGGACGATGACACGCTTCTCTATCTCCCATCGGGCCGCTATTACATGGACGAGCAGTTCCGACACACCGGATTCGACAACTTCGGAATCGTCGGAGAAGACGACACGACCATCGTCCCAGCGAACTACTTCGACTTCAACGACAGGGATTGGAACTACCGACTCTTCCGTCTCGGAATTTCCTACAACCCCGGGAGAAACCTCCGTGTCGAGAACCTCAACATCGACCAAACGGCGGACGATACCGGAATCCGCGTCATCGAAACGGCCGTCGATGACGGTCTTACGGTCCGCGACATCGACATCGAGGGCAAACACGACAGCGGGACGTGGGGGCCAGGTCGATTCGTCATTACCGACTCCAACGGAACGGGTGTCGTCGAGCGGTTCCACGCGCCGGACGGCGGCGCATGGGAAAAGAACACCCCCGGGGACCGACTCTGGCGGGGCCCCACCGGTATCATCTGTAACCACTACAACCGCGGTCGGATGACGTTCAAAGATTGCAGTCTCGGTGGCTTCCCGGACAACGGTCTATACGCAGCCAACGGTTCGGGAAAAATCGTCATTGACGGCGGACACTACGAGAACAGCCAGACAGCAAGCCTCCGAATCGGCGGTGAGGAAAGCATCATCAAGAATGCGACCGTATCCGTGAACGAGAGCGATGGGAAGTCCAACCAACACGCGATTCGCGTCGAGAACACGAATTACATCCGTATCGTGGACTGCGACGTCGAGGTGACCGACCCGAACGGTCACGCCATCAAGTCGATGGACGTCGGACTGCTAAGCGTCGATGGGTCGACCGTTCGAACCGCTGGAGACGACGTCGTGCACGCGTTGGTACTTCAAGGTAGAACCGACAAAGCGCGAATCAAGAATTCGACGTTCGTCCACGATGCGGACGGTGGTTTCTCGATATGGATTCACGACGGAGACGACCAAGTCTTCGTCGAGAATTCGAAATTTACTGGAGACGGGGGTCACGTGAGCGCACGTGCCGCCATCCGCTGTGACCGAGACGACTGCGAGTTCCGGAATCTCGACGTCGAGCAAACCGGTTCGTCCCGTCGCCGGTCACTCGAAATCACCAGCGACGACTGTCTAGTCTACGATGGAAGTTACATCGGGGAGATGACGCCGATAATCGACGCTGGAAGTAGTACGTGGATACAGAGTATCTATTCGGAAGCGGTCAACGGCTCCGCCGGGCTTCGACTCACCGATAGCAGCAGGGACGTGTACATCAAGAAGAACACCATCGTCAACGGTATCGACGACCGTGGCAGCTACGGACTCGCCGGTTGGGGCAACGACTTTAGCGCATAAACAGCGATCCCGGACAACCGTCCTATCCGGTCATTCTTCTCGTATTATCACCGACACCGTCCGATCTAGTTAGTGTATAATAAAGCCCCTTTGGTGGGAAATAGATATCGAGTGTCATCCGAAGAAGACCCCGGTGAAGAGAACGTAGGGTGGTAATTTCGTGCAACGAAGCATGATGAGCGGTCTGCTCTCTGTTGCGGGGACGAAAGTGCTTACTCTGATTATCGGGCTCATCACGACACCGATACTGTATCGGTTGCTCGAACCGAAAGGAGTCGGCATCTACACCACCGTCCTCTCGGTGTTCTCGATGTTCATGATACTGGTGAGCTCCGGAATTACCGACGGGGTTCGTAAATTCCTCGCCGAGGACAGGGATATGGACTGCTGGGAGGAGCACGTCGTCGGATTTTACTTCAGACTCGCCCTGTTGCTTTCCGTCGTCGGGTCTATCGTCCTCGCGCTCTGTGCGTGGTTTGGACTGGTCAAACAGGTGTTCGGTCCCGACTTCGAGCCGTACTTCTACATCCTCGCACTTCTCGTCATGACACAGCAGTTCCGTGCGTATTCCCGGCGGACGCTGATGGGGTTCGGGCTGGAACGCTACTCGGAACCGTTGAAAATCGTTCAACAAGTCGTGTTCCTCGCCGTCGCGCTCCCGTTGGTCAAACTCGGCTTCGGTGTCGGTGGTGCGTTGGCCGGGAAGATAGTGGGAGGTGCGCTCGTCGCGATCATCGGGATGGTACTGGTCACGAGACAGGTGTCACTCAGCGGCGTCGTTCGAAAAACACCGAACGAATTCCCGAGGCGGACGATGTTGACGTTCAATTCGTTGTCCATCGTCCTCATCTTCCTCCTCATGTCGCTGTATCACGTCGACATCCTGATGTTGCAACTGATATCGGGAAGTAACGAGCAAGTCGGCTACTACCGTGCCGCACTAAAGCTCGCGGAATTCCTCTGGTTCATTCCGATGGCTCTGCAAACCGTGTTCGTCCACTCGATGTCGGAGCTGTGGTCGAACGGCGAAACAGAGCGGATTTCGAAGCTCTCGGCGCTGACAACCCGTTATACGTTCCTGTTGACCGGAGTGATGGCCCTCGGACTGGCAGCACTTTCCAACGTCGCTGTCCCCGTGTATTTCGGCAAGGAATACATGCCAGCAGTTACTCCCCTCATCCTCCTGTTGCCGGGAGCGCTTGGCTTCGCGGTTGCACGGCCGATCCTCGCCATCTCCCAGGGGAAGGGGAACCTGAAGTATCCGATCCTCGCCACGGGAACCGCCGCCGGTATGAACTTCGTGCTGAACCTCCTTCTCATCCCTCGATACGGGATGCAGGGTGCGGCCATCTCCACGAGTATCGGATACGGTTCGATGTTCATCTTCCACGTTTGGAGCGCTCGAAGGGTCGGATTCAACCCGCTTTCGGATGCCCGTCTGGGACGGGTACTGGTGACCACGATACTGTCGGCACCGCCCATATTCGTACTCGCGGACATGTTGGACGTTCAGCCGCTCGTTTTCGGGATTCACATCCCGCTGTCGCTGGTCACGGTTCCGCCACTCGGACTGGCGGTCTTCGCGTTCTTCTGCTTTGCAACGGGTGCGTTAGGAGTCTCTGAAGTCCTCGATACGGTCTCGTCGTTCCCTGAACCGCTCGGCTCGCGTGCCGAAACACTGCAAACGAAAGTGAGTGAAAACACGATGTCAACCGACTCGATACAGAAACTGATGATCGTCGCTGGAGTCCTGTTGTTCGTTTCGGGGATCGGATACGCGTTCCTCTCCCCCGGCTTCGGCGGGATTAGCGACCCAACGCAAGGATCGTCGGTGAACGGCACACAAACGACGGCCCCCGGAACAACGCATAGCACCACACCGGCGAAATCACAGACCACGACGAAATCGAAGGAAACCGCGAAAGGGACGACCGCATCGTCCTCGACGACGAGTTCCACACCACCGCCATCTTCGAGTACGACAAGTACAACGAGTACGACGTCGCCACCGGACTCATCAACCACGTCATCGACCACGTCGAGTACCAACCCGCCGCCATCGAGTACGACAAGTACAACGAGTACGACGTCGCCACCGACATCGGGAACCACGACGAGTTCCACGACTTCGACGACGAGTACCACCTCGACGTCGGTAGGAACGACCACCACGACCCCCGCGACGACCAGTACGACTACTACCACGACAACGGCGAACTCGACGACCACTTCAGGATCAACAAGTACCACGACTACGGGTTCGACGACCACCTCGGGATCAACAAGCACGACGACGATGAGTTCGATGACTACTCCGAGATCAACAAGTACCACGACTACGGGTTCGATGACCACCACGGGATCGGCGAGTACCACGACCACAGGTTCGACCAGTACTACGGCCCCAACGTCGAGCACCACATCGTCATCCAGCACTACTGGTAGTTCGGCAGGAACGACCAGCACTACATCGTCCGGAACGTTTCTGATCGCCCCCACGCTGGGAGCCATCACGAACTGAGCGGTCGTTGATGGCGTGTGACGCAAAACCCATCGTGGAGGATATCGGAACTCGAATCCGGAGTATCAGAGTCGATTGAGGGGACGGTTTCGAACTAGCGGATACGTCCGTACCGTAGCGGAGAGGGTACTGCTTTTCGGGACATCATCGAGCCACGAGGGTTGTTTCTCGACGGGACATCGTTCGGCGAATAGCATGTGATCACAGGCCTCCATCGACGAGCACACGAGGGACAAACCGCGGTGGACAGCCCCGACACACGAACCAACCGAATCGAGCGGAGAGCGGCGGGACGAGAGTACACGAAAGTCGGAGACGGCCCTCAATCGAGTCACAGTCCGTGGGGATCACCCTGTGCCGACCCCGTGTCCGTGATGGTGAGACGATCAGGACGGTCGAAACAACGACCACGTAGCCCACGAAGGAGATGAACGGATAAAATCGAGCACGAGACGGCTCGGCGTCACGAGTGACGGAAAATCCGTACGACTCGTGAAGGGAATCCAAAAAAGGACGACGGTCGCGGGGAAAGAAAGCGAATGACGGGCGAGTCGAGCGGTTTAGATGAGCATCCCTTTCTTCTCAAGGTCGGAAAGGGTAACGACTTCGACGTTGCTCTGTTTGATGTAGTCCAGGAGATGCTTGAATTTCTTCTCCGGGAATCCGTTCTCCCCGCCGATGTCGTGGAACAGGAGTGGGGTTAGCTGCTTGTACCGGGCAGCGTAGTCGATATACTGTTTAGTGGTCTTGAGGTCGCCGGTACCGTAGATACGCGAGATGAGGGTGTCCTTCTTGATGGCCGGAATCGCGTTCGGCGAGCCGCCGAACGTCATCGTCACGTCGAAGTACTTCTGTGCGAGCTCGAACGTGTTCGGACCGACGACGTTCTTCGGGACAGCCATGTACTTGTAGCCATCGTAATCACGCGCTTTGAGCCACTGTTGTGCCTCCTGTATGAGCTTCTCTTGGTCCTTGCGCGAGCGCTCGTCCATCTGCTTCGCTCCTGTGTTCGGGTGACAGATCATATCCCACCCGTCACCGACCATCTTGCGCATCTTCGGCTGCGTGAGATAGCCGTCGTCATAGAGTGCGTCAGGAATGATAGCAATAACACCGGGGAAGCCGTAGCCTTTCATCATCTTGTAGGCTTTCGAGTACTGCGATTCGCGCCCATCGTCGAACGTAAGCATGACCTTTCCCTTGTCCGGTGCGGGTACCGTCTTCACGTCGTCGACGTAGAAATCGATCGGCTTCGTCGTGTTGGAGTCCTTCGGACGACCCGCGATGCGGATCTCGTATACCTTGGACAAATCGATGTTCTTCGGATCCATCTGACCGGTGACACCGAGATTGACGCGGATCCACTTCCCTTTCGGACCGTAAAGCGTGCGCGTCATCGAGACGATGTGGCCGCGATCGGGGGCGAAGAGTTGCACCTCGATCTTCGAGTACTCGTGTGACGTACACTTGTACGCAAGGGAGAGGTTCTTGTTTCTGAGATCAGCAGGATCACTACTGTAATCGATGCG
>NZ_LWHG01000006.1 GCF_001625445.1 Haladaptatus sp. R4
ATTGTCGATGCTGGTGAGATGTCCGGCGTTGAGTCCAATTAAACCGCAGGCTCCTCCGGTTGTAGTGCTCCCCCGCCAATTCCTTTAAGTTTCATCCTTGCGGACGTACTTCCCAGGCGGCTCGCTTCTCGGCTTCCCTACGGCATAGCACAGGCTCGTAGCCTGTGCCACACCTAGCGAGCATCGTTTACAGCTAGGACTACCCGGGTATCTAATCCGGTTCGTGACCCTAGCTTTCGTCCCTCACCGTCGGATCCATCCTCTCGAGGTGCTTTCGCGATCGGTGGTCCGTCTAGGATTACAGGATTTCACTCCTACCCCAGACGTACCCCTCGAGTCTTCTGGTCCCAAGCCAGCGGGTTTCCGTCGGACGCCTGCTCGTTGAGCGAGCAGATTTCCCGACGGACCTGTCTGGCCGGCTACGGACGCTTTAGGCCCAATAAAATTGGCCATCACTTGAGCTGCCGGTATTACCGCGGCGGCTGGCACCGGTCTTGCCCAGCTCTTATTCGTGTACCACCTTACGATACACAAAAGCGAGGACGTTATGCCCTCGCACTTGGAGTTCCCTTATCGCACTGTCGTGCAGTGTAAAGTTTTCGCGCCTGCTGCGCCCCGTAGGGCCTGGATTCTTGTCTCAGAATCCATCTCCGGGCTCTTGCTCTCACAACCCGTACCGATTATCGGCACGGTGGGCCGTTACCCCACCGTCTACCTAATCGGCCGCAGCCACATCCTATAGCGCCGGAGCGTTTCTGGCTCCCTGCATTTCCAGCAAGGGAGCGTTATTCAGTATTAGCCTCAGTTTCCCGAGAGTATTCTGATCTATAGGGTAGTTTGGCCACGTGTTACTGAGCTTTCCGCTACGAGTCTAAGCTCGTACAACTAGCATGGCTAAATCGAACTCCAATAGCAATGGCCTCCGGCAGGATCAACCGGAATGGTTGCCGAGCACAATGGCTCGGTGGGTCTGGCGGAAGCATGCTAATGCATGTATAGTGTCGCATATACGTTGGTCCGTCAGTTCGACGACCCCGAACCAAGTAACTGGACGGGTGTCACCGAACTGCCAGGGCTAACATCAGATTCCATCGTATACGGCTGACCGCAGGGGTGGAATCCTCATTTCCTTCGGATTTGAACGAAGGCGAGGAAGAGTATTAAACCCTTCGAACCTCGTTCGCCCCGAGATTGTGAGACGGTTTGAACGCCTCACAGATCGCGTTTTGAGTCTTTCTTCGCGTTTGTATCCAAGCGCCCTCTATCACTTAAGGGCGTCGGATCTCGCTCGCCTCCGGCGGTTTGTGGCCGGGGGCGCGTTCACATTCAATCCAATGCCCCCTTTGTACTTAAGGGCACCGGATTCGTCGTGTTTCGTTCGTCCCAAACCGAGGGACGCCGTCGACATTCCATCCGAGTGCCCCCATACACTTAAGGGCATTGGATTGGCTTTCTTTCGCCCGAAACCCAACCAACACATCGTGAAATGTGTCGGGTTTCCGGCTGACACCTCGCGGGGTGACCACGAGGCGTCCTTCGCATTCTATCGAAATGGCCGGTTGAATTTAAGTACGTCGAATCGAAGCGACAGTGGCACGATTCGACATATCCCACGGGACAAGCTCACATTACCGAGCGGTATTCCTCAATACCGAATCGTATATGGTTGTTTCGTGCGCGCGTGAGGAAGATCGTGTGACAATCTGCTGTTATCACGTTGTATACGAATCCGACAAATCAGTCCAGTTCGGGTTCTGCTGCTCGTGTCTTCGGACTGGCGGTCGGTGTGATCGCGTAGTCGATAGTGAGGAACTGGCGACCGAACAGCCACATCTCGTGTTGTGCGATGAGCGTGGTCTCGGAAGTTGCCATGGCTCCAGTTGTACCGGGAGTATCGCTTGCGGACCAAACGCGGAATTCCTCGTGCATGGGAAGCCGAATCGGAACGAACGGAGTTACGAGATAGAGTCCGGAATGACCGCCGGGCGTCCGGCGTTTCGAAGTGAGTCGAATAGCGCCTTCGTGTTCGGCCGAGTCGAGAGAGTCGATACGGAGAATTCCGCTCAAGTTCGAACCGGGGAGTGGAAGGGAGACGTTCATGTACGTTTCACCGGCGTACTCGTGGGTCGAATATGCCGCGACGAAAACGGCAGATCCGGTTTCCGAATCGGTTCGAACCCATGCACGGACGTTTTCACGCCCGTCCACGCTATCATCGATATCGATGATGCGGCTGTTCGCCGTCTTCGATGCGGTTCTCGGCAGTGGGAGGTTCAACTGTTCGAAGGAACTCGTGAACAGCGCGGCGATACGGGCACCGAGACGGAAACCACGATGCCAATGGGTGCGATATGAGAGCGTGTACTCGCTCGTTCGTTCGTAGAAGTTTCGAACAGCGGTGTGGACGGATTCGGTGTCGAAGTCGTGACGAGCGTACGTCGAGAACTCGTCTACCTGACCGACCGGCTTCGAACCGCCATCGGCCTCGATTCCGGTTCGTTCGACGTAATCCTCCCCGACTCGCCACGTCGAAGTCAGCGAGCTAAAAGGGATCGACGGGGTCGGATCCTCGAATCGCGGAGACGGTGTCGAAAGCCGCCAACCGACGATGCCGAGAAGAGCGAATCCAAGGGCGTTGAGGTGACCGTGAATTTGCACCATTCGTCCGATGGAAAGGTTTGCGATCGGAGTCCCGAGATACTGGGAGAGACCGTATCCGAGGGCGAACAGCATCGAGATACCGACGGCAACCGCAGCACCGATCAAGGATATCTGTTGGCGGCGGTTCGAGCGAGTTGGAACAACGCCGAGGATGAGAAGCAGCGCGAACGACATCACCGAGAGCGTGAGAACGGTAACGGACGCGACTTCGACGATGGGGGACAACGAGATTCCGAGGGCGATCAGTCCGGGACCGAAAACGACCACAGTAGCAATCGGTCGGTAGAATCGACGAACGTGATCGTCATCGATGGCGCGACCGGTGAGCCCCACCACGACCGGAAGGACGAACCCCGCATAATGGAAGTGAACGGCGGTGAAAAAGACGATAGCGTCACCGAACCCGAGTGGGTTCACTCCGAGGCGGCTTATCAGTAACCAACAACCACCGACGGCGATGTAGAGGAGTCCGGCATTGAGACAGAGTTCTTCCAGCGGACGGAACCCACGCGGAAGGAGACGAGCGAAACCCAAAAGAGCGACCGCTACCGTGGTCGCTAACCATGGAAGTACGAGAACGCCTGCGACGAGACCGGGGGAAACGACGAACGAGAGGGCGACCAGCACCGCACCGAACGGTTGCCCGAGGATGGCGATTCGGTGGAGGGGAGTACGTGAATCGGGTGTGACCATTCGCAGGACGAGCGGAACGAGGACGAGCGGGACGAGCAAGAATAAGTGTGCGATACGTCCGAGTGAGATCAGTACGGGGACGACGAGCCAGAGGACGGCACCGAGAAGCGCACTTCTATCGGGTGCGGTATCCACAGATAGAGAGATCATTGTTCAATGTGGTCTACGTGTTAATCGTATCACAAGTGGTGGTATGGGGTTTGTGGCCATCGGGAGGTAATATGAAGCGCGGCCATCAACTATTCCACCGTCAGACAGCGGACTGACACAGTTTGAATAGCGAAGCAAACGAACGGGATGATAATGGTGCGGGGTGCTCGTCGGAGCAAGGAATCGTTAGCGCAGTGTTATCAGTCGTCAACAGTGACATCCGTAGTGGTCCCGAACGTCAGTTTCGGAAGCATAAAGGAAACGTTCGTCTCCCGCTCGCCGGCCCACTTCAAGCGTGGTGACATGCGGCAGGCGTACGGGTGGACGAGCGCGATACTCACAGCAATAGCCACCGTTGGTGTACTGGCGCTCGCCCTCAGGGTGTTGTTGACGGGCTTGTTGGTCACGTTCGTCACGTCCGATATTCTCGTCGTCGTCGGGTTCAACGTCTGTGTGACGCTACTGGTTGGACGGTGGATCATTGGCCAAGTCCGAATTCATCCGTTAGAACGGCGTCAACTGGGAGTCCAAGCAGCGAGTTTTCGGCCGGGGGTATCGGAACAGCGGTATCGTCGGGCGAGGGAATCGTCTACGACTACCGACCGCCTGTGAACTACCCCGCCCTACACGCTTCGCACGGTGCGGACGGGGCTTCCTGTTTCCACGACGCGCTTTGCAGACACAACGGTGTCCGTAGGGAGCGCAGTCTCCACAGGCGTTGACGAATCGCAGAGCGATTCGTTCGCCAGCCAGAAATCGAAAATTTCTGGTGACGTTGATTCGGAGCATCCCGCTCCTATATCCGCTTTCTTCAACCCTCGAATGAGGATGTTCCACGCCGCATTCGTGTCTCTATCCGCTTCAAACCCGCACGACGGACACGAGTGTTTCCGAACCCATAGCGGTTTATCGGTCGAAATGCCACAGGATGCACACACCTTCGTAGTTCCTCGTGGGTTCACCGCAACGAAGTGCGTGCCTTCGCGTTCGCATTTGTACTCGAGCATCCGAAGGAACGTCCCCCATGATGCTCCCACTCGATTCCTACTGTTGTCGGGGAGTTCCATCAACCCTTTTGCATCCAAGTCTTCGACTGCTACAAGGTCGTACTCCCGAGCGTAGTAATTCGATAACTTGTGCAAGAAGTCCCAGCGCTTCTGTTTCAGGTCGGCGTGACGTTCGGCCACGGCACGGCGCTGTTTCTCCCAATTGTTCGAACCGTGTTGCTTCCGCGAGAGTGTACGTTGGGCACGTTCCAACCGCTCGCGTTTATTCGACAAGTCCAGCGATTCGACCGCTGTCCCATCGGTGTCGTGGGCGTACTTCAAGATACCCACGTCGATACCGACACACTTCTCGGGAGTATCCGGTTTTTTGGGAGCTTCGTCGGGTGTCTCGACACCGAGAATAGCGTACCACTTCCCGGTGGGTTCTTGCTTAATCGAGACGGTCTTAATGTCCGCGTCGTCGGGCAAGTCGCGGTGGAGGGTGATAGGAATCTCACCGAGTTTCGAGAGCCATAGACGTGTCCGACCGCTCGTGTTCTTGAGCTTGAAGCCAGATTGACTGTAGGTGAAACTTCGGTATTCATCGGGTGCTTTCCACTTGAGTGTCCCAACACGGTACCCGTTGTCTTTGCGACCACGGAGGGTCGAGAGGTTATCGTACAGCCGCTGAACGACCTTTTGAAGCACTTTCGAGTGAACGTCTTTCAAGTCGTTCCACCACTTTTTGAGACTCGGTAGGAGTTTCTGTTCGGAGTACGCCGACGTATCGTCGGTCCGGTTGAGTCGGTGGAGAAAGTGGTTATAGACCTGTCTACAGGTATCGACCGTCCATGCTAACCGCTCTTCAATGTCGACGGTTGGATTGAGTCGATATCTGTAGTTGTAGTTCATCTACGAGTGCTCTTCGATGTGTTCGTCAAGTTTATCTTGGACGAATCGGGAGAGATTCAGGTAGTTCTCCTGAATCCATTCTTCTTGGTCGTCGCGGATAGAGATGTTCTTACGCGTTGCCACACAATAACATACACAACTTGTGTGTATATAAGTTATGTTTCTGTGAACCTGTGGGTCCGCAATAGAACTGTGTAAGAGAGACTATGACGACGTTGACGAGACGCGTTGCGTCTCGTTCGTCCACAAGATCGAAGCTCTTTTGCACGCTGTATCCTCTCCCTACTCGTTCCCTTCGGTCGCTCCTTGAGGAAGGGCTTAGCGCCTGTAATTCAGGTAAAATCGATCGTCTCTACCGTTTAGCAGTTCGCGCCGGTTATCGAATCGAACGCCGCCGGATCCTCCCAGAGTTCCCCGAGCGTCGCGGCCGCCAGGTATCGGGTTGGAGCGGCGACCCACTCGGTCGTAACGCTGTCATCGGGAGCGGGAGCGGCCGCCTCGAACCACCACGCGACGTATCGGCCGTCGGTGAGCTTTGCGGTCGGGTACATCTGACCGTTCACGGCGACGTCCACACGGGAGTGTGCTTCGACTTCCGGGGCATCCTCGGGCGAATCCGCGACCAAGATTTCGATTTGGACGGTTCGTTCGGTCATATCGACGTCCCTCTGTCGCGGGATGTGTCCCGCTCGCGGACACGTGCGACAGTCGTGAGTCCCATGCGAGCACCAACGACGGTCACGTACAAGAAGGTCAGTCAGGCGTGTGTCTGACGGACAGGATATCGACGAACCGCAGCACCGACGAATTCTCAGTCCAACTGGATCGCCGTCGATTTCGAGCGTTCGGCGATTTCCGCCGCCGTCAACTCACGTCCTGCTTCCTGTGCGAGATAGGTCCCTTCCATGACGAGCATCGAGTTGAGCGCGATATCGCCCGTGGGAATCGGTACGTCGGCCGCACCGGTCAGCGTTCGAATCCAGTGGGAGAACTGGCCGATATCCCGTTCGAACTCGTACCCGCCCTCGCTTTCCAACAGTGCCTGTCGTGTCTCGTAATCGTTGATGTCCAGCGAAACCGTCGCCTCGTAGTCCGCAGTCGTCGTGTAGAACTCGAACGGGTCCAACTGGATACCGCCCTTCGTTCCCGCGACCTGACTCGGTTCGTCGGGGAGGAACATGTGCCACGCGGCGCGGACGGAGAGTACCGACCCGTCTTCGAGATGGGCGAAACCGAGACCGGCGTCCTCCACGTCGTACCCGGACGTCTCCAACCGGTCGGTGTACGTCGGACGATTGTCCCCCACGAGGTCCGCCGAATACGCATCGCCGGTGTGCTCGAAGGTTGCGCCGCTCACCCGTTCGACGGGCGCGTTGCCGAGTAGATACAGCAGTTGGCCGATTTGGTAGGTCCCGATATCGATCATCGGACCGCCACCGGCGGACTCCTTCGAGACGAATCCGGGCGTACCGTACCCGTCCACGAACGGTCGCCCCACGTCGACGCGAGCGAACGGCCTTTCCGTAGTATACGTCGCCAAGCTTTCCGTCGTCGATGAGTCGCTTTGCCGCGCGGGTTCGGTCGAGAAACAGGTTCTCGTTCTGCACGCCGAGGTATTTTCCCGCCGCTTCGGCCGCATCAGCGATCGCCTTGGCGTCGGTGTACGTTGCCGCGAGGGGTTTCTCACAGAAGACGTGACACCCGGCCTCGAAGGCGGCAATCGCGACCGGCGGGTGAAGGTTGTTGTGCACGCAGACGCTCACGGCGTCGAGGTCCGCGTCGTCGAGCATGTCGCGGAAATCCGAATAGACGGAGGGAATATCGTACTCGGCGGCGAGCGAATGCGCCGATTCCTCGTCGATGTCTGCAACTGCCACGAGAGATGCGTTCTCTATAGTAGTATACTCTCGCGCGTGTAGCTGTCCGCGGTTACCTGCGCCGACGATACCGATGTTAATTGAATTCACGAACGATGATGCACGATACACCATCATCAATCCTTTCGTCACGGTAATCGGAGGAACGAGATCTCGAAAACCGGTGGAAACGGCGCTGTCTTTCCAGATGGAACTGCCTCGTCGTCGGTGAGAGGTTTCGTGCTTCTCCGAGGGGAGCGACCCGGCCAAAATCACTTCCGATTATCAAACTAAGCGGCAGTATTGCCGAAAATGGCGTGGTCGGAGAATTTGGGTTATAGAGAGCGTGAAACGAAAGTATTCGAGATGATAAACAGTATATCGCTATATAAAATCTCGAGAATGTGAAGTTGAGACTACACAGGCAAGAGCGACCCCAGAATGCACGATATTAGCCAATGCACCTGCTGCAAGCGCTTCAAATTGAGGTCCAGAGATCTATTTTGGTTACTATTCTAACTCGTCCCGGGTTTAGCGACCGGCCGGATCAGCGCTGCCGCTAATCACCTGGCATTCATCGGCTCAAAATTTGTTCTAGCCGATCCCAGTTTGCTTCAACAGTGTAAGGACCGTATTTGCGGTCACAACTGGTGACTGCTTGTACTCACCGGTCACTTCGATCTGCACCAGCAGATCAACAGCACGCCAAATTGAGTACAGCAAACACGCGAATGCGAAGTAGAAGAACCGTAGCACAAAATTCTTTGATGTCGTTGCGGCCATGAACCGTTTGACGCTTTTGTACCCACTCTCGATTTCCCACCGATACGCATATTCTCGCAACAACCTCGGATCTCCGTTCGTCATGAACACCGAATACTGGCGATAATCGGTGCGCTCGGAGTTGTCCTTGCGTCGGTACACTAGTGTCGTTTCGTGCCACTCATCGTCATTCAACAGAAGGCTCCGATCAGTCACGTACCGGTTTTGATCCCATTGCAGTAACCGCTGTGCTTGGGCTTTCTCACTCGTCCACCAAACATCAATATACAGATAGCAATTAAAAATAATATAAAGTTTTAAAAGAAAAACATAAATAGAGACAGGAAAATATCAAATTGAGATGTCCAGAAATACAAACCAGAAGGAAGATAAAAAAGATTCAAAAAGGTCGATTAATCGGCGTCGCTTGATTAAGACAATGGGCGTTGTAGGAGGGGCAACAGCTTTGGGTAGTACAGCAATCGATACAGCTGCTGCCAAACATGGAGAAGTCAAAGAGGTCAAAAAGAATATCACAGTAGAATCTCTTTCCGCTCCAAGAAATGAAGGTGTAATCCAACGTGCGATAAATGATCCAGCAGTTAAAAAGATAAAAAGCAAATTCAATCGTGAAGGATGGGTACTCTCACAAGATGATCTGAACGCACTTAAGTCCACCCAAGAGAACAAAAAGAACTCACCTGATTCGACATATTATACTGTAATATTACCATTTAAACGACCAAGGGAGAATGGTAACGAAGAGACATATATTACTTGGTCAAGCTACGGGGATCTTGAACCGAGAGGATACAATGTCCATCAGAAGTCAGATGTACAAACAGAAGAGACAGAATCAAAGGTAGAATTCACCTCTTACTGGGTCGAAAACGGTGAACTCAAATCGCATAATGGAACCGATTCGCTCGATCCAGACATAAATCATGGTTCTGTTTCAGCAAAATTGCTCTGCACAGCCATGTATACATGTACTGGAAATCTGAATACCGCATGTATAGCTGGTGCGGCTGCCGGAGTAGTCGGCGGATCGGAGAGTTGCAAGGCTTGTTACGTCGATGTAACACGCATTAGCTGCATTGCGTGTGCGGCCGTTCTTATCGGAGCAGGGATTACCATTTCTCAGTGTTGTCAGCACGGGCACTGGGACTGTATATTCTGCTGCTGACGAACTTTTTTATGCGATTCGGATTTATAGCATAGTAATGCTAGGAATTAGTCGCAGCACCACATTTCTTCTCTCAGGAATAGTTCTACTTTTAGTTGCCACTTACGAGTGGATGATTGGGATTTCGTATGGAGCATTGTTTTTTGCAGTTGCAGGCTTATTGACACTATATATGAGTTATAACTATAGAAAGAATTATGAATAAATAGGAAGCAACATTGTCTATGTTATAAGTGAGGATTAGTTGGACAAATTTGTCTTTAACTATTTTAAACTGCATGTGCACTTGTAGTGGCGTCATTGCCTTCCGCATAGCAGATATCCCACTCACAGACTTATGAATCAGTCAAATGTAGCGCTGCCATATGCATTGACACAACTAATCTCAACTTCCGTTCAAGGGACAGTCCGACACAACTCACGAGTCTCAAATACGTCGAGAGGGTGGCTACAGTCCACTAAAAGAATTCGTCTCCCTGATTATATAGAGAATGGAGGGAACAACAAAAGAAGCATTCAGAACAAAAAGTTATTGTTTAATTGCACTTCAGTTTTAGTATGATCTCTCGCAAAGCACGCCTCCGATACATTCCGTACGGATTGATAGTCGTTGGTCTCATAGCTATCTGGTACGGTTACTTTGAGCGTCTTCCATTCCTTTTCATCGGAGTCGCCGCCATCCTTGGAGCAGGGTCTGTCCTCGTTCGTGGATACACCGCAGCTAATCTTGCAATCATGTTTGGAGTAATGTCACTGAGTGGCTTGCTTGGTGTTATCTATGCAGTTGGTGTCAGCAGGGCATCAATATGGGCTATTGCCTATCTTGCAGTTGGAATTGCGGCAGGCATACGGGCCAGACAATACTGGCAGGCCCGTCCGTGGAAACCAGAAGATAGTGGCTGGTAGGGTTGTTAGATTAGTGCTCTACTAAGTAGCTGACCTAGCTACAATCTCCCCGAGCAGGGTCTCAGGTAGCTCCACCGTATGCATTGAGAGAGCCAGTCTCAACCATTGTCGAGAATCGGAAGATGAGACTACACAGGAAATAGCAATCCCAAAATGCACAATTATTGCCGATCCGTCCTACTACAAGCACTTCACGCTGAACCTGAAAGGCGTTTCTGATTTATTTTTTAACATTTTCGCAATTGTCGTCACTTTGCTAGATATCTCGTATGGCATCTATTCCGATAGTAAGCGGTAGCTACTTCCTCGACAGAGCCGACCTCTGATGGTTCGGACGAAGGGATTATCGAGGCAAATAACTGAACGACCATAACCATTATTCTGCTCTCCGAAGCGGTCACAATATGGCAAATGAAATTTCACTAGATGGTCGCACACTTGCCGGAGTGGCAAATGATGAAGCAGGAGAGGTGGATGCAGATACCCTATTCAATTTCGAACAAGAAGGAGAACGGATCTACGCGAACTACTCCGGTGGTGCAATCGTGGACGGGCATTTAGTTGGAACCTTTGATGGAAAGCAGTGGGACATCCGATATGTTCAAATAAACGAGGCAGGTGAAACTGCTACCGGACACTCCGTTGGAAACGTCGAACTACTCAGTGATGGGCGTATCAGGGTTGAAGACGAATGGGAATGGGAATCGAAGCCCGGGAAAGGCGAGTCAGTTCACGAAGAACTTAGCGGATAAGGGCGTTTCTTTCTGGCAGCGTACCACCAGTTTTCGAGTATACCGCCTTACACGGGACGATGGGGCTGAATATCTCAGCATCCTCGGTTTCCGAGCGACTGCGTCGTGCACAGACTCGGTTCGTCGAAGAAACGGCCGCGACAACGTGACCACCTCTTCCAAACTGACAGACAAAGGTCTCTAGAGAGGTATGAGACTGGTCGAGATGTGCATAGCTAGGTAGAAGCGAATTCGATTGAAGCTCCAAATGAGATACTAGTGTATGCATCGAGAGTGCTAGTCCCAACAGTTGGTAGGGGTGGAAAATGGAGTAGATGAAGCAAACACGCGGCATCAACGGTGCTACCGGCTACAATACGGTGAAATCATATCGGCGTATGCTACTTATTCGTGAGATTCAGTTGCGCCGATCCGTGTACTGATCGGGGAGCTCCGCGGGTGCACAGTCGATGATATCCTCACGTTCGGTTCCGACGTCCTCGATAAACGTGATCTCAGCGAACTCATCGACCACCAGCTTTGGATACGTCGGTCCTTCGTCCCGATACTGGCGCATCTCATCGAGATGTTCGTTTTGGTAGCAGACGGTTAGCTCCGGGTTCTGCTCGATCCACTGTGGGAAGAAAATCACGCCATGGACCTCTCGTTCGGTGAGATTGAAGGAAACACTGACGCTGGTTCCAGTCGGCTCGTCCCAAGAGACCTTGAACACGTCATCGGAAAGTCGAACGATGTGGGCATCCTGGTCACGAACCCATCGGCCGCCGACCATCCCACTATGTATCCGATAATCGATCGTGTGCGCGTCCTTGATATACATCTCGTACTGCCAGCCAGTATCATACGTGTAGATGAAATGCTTACCAAGAACGCGGGAAAGCGTCTCGGGACGGGTTGATTCAAAGGATTCTGTCACGGGAATAAGTCGTGGGCATGGCGTGAAGTAACCACCCATAGCGGTCACTTTCACTGTGATTGTATCGATAGGTTCGGACCGAAGTCAGTGGAGCGGGTGTGCCGCAACGAGCGATTAGTACGACCAGCGCCCGCCCAGTTTGAGTTCCTGCTCGTACCCGGCGTCGATCAGATCACGCGTGTCCTCGCGGGAGCGACTCGGAACCTCGCGGTCGGGTTCGGTGAGAGCACAGACGGCGTCCGCGATGGTGACGGCGTGTTCGCGGAGGTCGCGGAGGTCGACCTTATCGAGGGTATCGGCGTGCGTGTGACCCCATCCGCGACCGCTCTTGTCGGGACTCGTCGAGGAGACCATCACGCCCGGAACTCCCTCTTGGACGAACGCCCACTGGTCCCCGTGTGGCGAAACGGTGTTGCTGGAAACGAGCGGAATCGACCGTTCGTCGGTCACCGCTTCGAAGGCGTCGAGGAGGTCGTCGAACTCGTTCGCGTTCACCGAAAGGGTTCTGTCCCGTCCCGCGCCGTCGATGTTGACGATGCACTTCACGGTGTCGAGGTCGTACGTGTTCATCGCGTGGTAGGCACCCTTGAGTCCGATCTCCTCCGAACCGAACACGACGACGCGAACGCGCGTTTCGAGTTCGTCCTCCGTTCGGGCGAGCAGGCGGGCGGCCTCGGTCGCCAACACGCTTCCTGCACCGTTGTCGTTCGCGCCCTCGGCGATATCGTGTGTATCGACGTGGGCCGTCAGAAGGACCATTTCGTCCGTGTCGGGACCGATGTCGCCACGACGTTGACGACGTCGACGGTTCGTTTCGACAGTCCACATCGACCGTGACCGAGAGGTCGCCGTCCTCGGCGTGGCGGGCGAGACGCGCCCCGAGTTCCTTCGAGACGCCGACCGCCGGGATCGAACCGGGGCGGTTATCGTAGCCCACCTCACCGGTCGGCGGGAGACATCCCTCTATGTGGTTCGTGAAGACGAAGCCGACCGCCCCGGCGTTGGCCGCGCTGACGTACTTCTCCATCCGGTGAATCCAGCGGCCGTAGCCGTCCGGCGTTTCGCTGGAAGCCAGTACGATTTTGCCCTCGCAGTCGGCGGTCTCGAAGTCCTCCGGTCGCCCGTACCCGACGTCCACCAGTTCGCCCTCAACCGTTCCGGCGGGCGTTCCCGGGAGCGCGACGACTTGATAATCCTTCTCGTAGCGCTGGCTGTGACTCCCGCTGGTCTCGATGGAGGAGGTACCCCGCCACCAACCGTCGATGTCGAATTCGTCGAGGTGGACGTCTCGCAGGCCAATTTCTTCGAAGTACCCTTCGAGGATTTCCGCGCCGTCCTTCTCCCCTCGCTGTCCGGCCATTCTGGTTTCGAGGTCGACGAGGTCTTCGAGGACCTGCCACTGGAAATCGTTCCGGTACGCGTCGCCGACGATGGTATCGGTGAGTCGGGTCATGAATGCAACCGTGCGGCGGTAGCGCAAAAACGTATGCCTCTCGGAAAAGAGGGACAGCTGCAAAACAGCTGACCAGAAATCGGCAGAAAATCGTCCGAATCGTCATCCGTCGGTGGTACGACAACCGAGCGGTATCAGGCGTCCAACGTTCGTCCGATAACGTACCCGACCAAGCCGAGCGGAATACCGGCGACGAAACCGACGAGCAGAACGACGCCGCCAAATAGGACGATTCTGGCGAGCGCGAGCGGTGGAATAGCTCGCGTCCCCGCTTCGGCGGCGGCGAATCCGTGCGTGAACAGCCACAACCCGGAACTGACACCGATACCGCCAGCGATGACCGACGCGAGCGCATCAGGGCTTTGATAGCCGAGGACGGCGGCCACGACGAGTCCAGCGACGGCGAAGACCGGAGCGATTGCGACTAGCGAGAGCATCAAAGCCAGTGGGAAGACAGTCAACACGGCAGCGGCCACTACTGCAAAACAGCCCCAGACGAGCAATACGGCCCGCTGTTCGTCGGCAATGTCGAAATTCCAGCGGGAACGGAGCGGACGAGGCGATTCGTCGTCCGACCGCAGGGACGAACCGATGGCGTAGCCGAGCGGCCCGGCGACGAGTACCGACACACCGATGGAAAACCACGCGGCCCGGCGGGCGGCGCGAACGGCGAGTTCGAGCGTCGCCGGTTCGAAGAGCGCCGTCGATGCGGCGTCGAACGCGAACACCGGTAGGACGGCGACGAGTATTCCGACGAGAACGCCGCCCCGAGACCAACCGACCCCCGCCGCGAGGAGGAAACCGGCGACTGCCGCGAGCGACAGGAGGGCAGGACCGAGGAGAAGCGTCGGTGCGACGAATCGCAGGGATACCGCGAATACGGCCATCACGAGTGCAGCGACCAGTGCTCGGACACTGGTCCGAGGATGGTCACCGACGAGGAGGGTTCGAGGAACCGTAGAGGGCATCGTAGCGATTCATACACGATGACGGAGCATAATCTTTCTCCACAACTGACTCGTCGAGGAGTTTCGAGCGAGGGCAAACGTATTAACGCGATGATTCGGTGATATTTGTAGACAGGACTCATGACCGCGCCGGATATCTCGGTCGTCACGGCGGCGTACAACTCGGCGGACTACATCGAGCGTGCGCTCGAAAGCGTTCGACGCCAGACGATGGACGAAGCGCGGATCGAACACGTCGTCGTCGACGACGGTTCGACCGACGAAACCGTCGAACTCGTCGAATCGTTCGAATCTCCGTCCGTACGACTCGTCGAGAACGAGGAAAACAGCGGAAACGGTACTGTCGCGTGCAATCGGGGAATCGAGCGAGCGCGCGGCGAGTACGTGACGGTACTCGACTCCGACGACGAGTTCCTCCCGTCGCTACTCCAGCGGTCGTGTGGAATTCTCGAACATAACGAGAAAATCGACTTCGTCTACCCGGACTACTACGAGCGGTTTCCGGACGGGACGCGAAAAACCGTCGAGACGGGCGAGAACATCATGAACACCGTCAAGGTCGGCACGGTGCACCGAACCGACCGCCTCCGCGAGTTCGGCTCCTACGACCCGGAAATGATCTTCGCGGAGTACGACCTCCTCCTGCGGTATCTCGATGCCGGTCTCGACGGCTATCACGTTCCTGACCCGCTGTTCGTGTATTATCGGCGACCGGACAGTCAGACGGCCGACGAGGGGCGGGTCGAAGCCGGGAAGAGGGAACTACGAGAGAAGTACGGTGAGGACGTGCGAACACGCGAGTACCGGTTCTGATGCGAAAGTTCCGGGAATGAACGGAAGCGATTAGCCGAGGAGGTCGTTGAGGCTCATCCCGACGAAGAGCAAGATTACGGCTTCGCTGACGACCCACGAGTTGTCGTTCATCCACTCGCGTGCCTTCGGAAGCCACGCCTGCGCGCGCTTGCCGAACGCGAGCAGGACGAGCGACGGAAGCGCCAAGAATAACAGGGTGATGGCGATGAACCCGAACGAATCGGTCCACGCCAATCCGTTCGCCGAGAGATAGGACCCGACGGCGACCGAGGTGAGGATGTCGGTCGGGAAGAATCCGAGCAGGAGGAAACCGAGTCGGAACGAGAACCGCGGGTTGGCCGTCGTCAGTTTCCCCATCCACTTCGGCGGTTCCGATTCCTCTCGCGTCAGGTAGGTGTGTACCATGGCGGCGAGGAGGAGAACGAGAACGATGACGGAGAGCGTGGTGTTTGACCCGCGCTGGCGGTTCGCACCGATACCGAGGAAGTACGCGAGGGAGACCAGAAGCGTGATCGAAAGCGCCGATCCGAAGACGAACGCGGCGGAGTTGCGCCGCCAGTTCTCGCTCGTCGCGAGGAAGATGGCACTCAGAATCTGCGGCCCGGCGATCATCACGAACGCCAACGGAAGAACCCGCAAGAAACTCACGGCTCGGCGACCCCTTCGTAATCACGGAATTGGCCCGTCGCTCGTCGTCTGATACCCCAGTTCGGTCCCGATTTCGGGTCACTCATGTCACTTCCCCCACAGCACGACCGGCCGTGGGAGCCGAGTCGTGCCTTCACACACAAGTAGGCCAGCTAACAGGATAGGTGTTGTGGTCGAAGAGTAAACTCCAGTACCAGCCCTTCAATCGCCTGTTTCCGGCGTTTTCAGCGGCAGAGCTAACGGTCTGGATGACGTACGATAGATATGGCTGGGAGTGGGATTGACTCGGGAGCGACGCGGATTCGTATCGAGCGGCCGAACCTGCGGTGGTGGGTCATCGGCCTGATAGTGTTCGGCATCGTCGCCGTCGTCGCGTACACGTTCCTTCCGTGGGTCGTGTTCGGACTGTTCATCTACTACGTCGCGCGGCCGATAAACCGCTTCATCGGCAAGCGAATCGGGAACGGAAACCTCTCGGCGGCGCTGTCGTTGCTGCTCATCGTCGTGCCGGTCGTCCTCTTTCTGGGCGTGTTCTTCTCGATCGCAATCGGGCAACTGGCCAACTTCGCGACCACGCCGATGGTGACGAAACTGTTCGGTGGGGTTCCGAACATCACGATACCGAACGACCCGAACAAACTGTTGGACACGGCGAGCACGACGCTCAAGAACCCGTCGGTGCAGTCGGCGTTGACGAGCGCACAGTCGTTCGTCGGTGCCGTCGCGTCGAGCATGTTCATGCTCTTTCTCTCCCTATTGCTGGGCTTTTTCCTCCTCGTGGAGGACGAACGCCTCGCTCGATGGGGGAAAGAACAACTGCTCGGGGACGACCGGTTGTCCGTCGACTACCTCGAAGCGGTCGATTCGGGGCTGAACTCGATCTACTTCGGCTACACGCTGACTATCTTCGTCATCATGATTCTGACCGCTCTCATCTACAACCTGTTCAACCTCTTCGCGCCCAACAACCTCCTGATTCCGGCGACGATACTGCTCGCGGTCATCACGGGTATCTTCACGCTCGTGCCGCTGGTCGGGCGCTCCGTCGTCTACATCGCCATCGCGGCGTTTCTTGCGTTGGGGGCGGTTCAGCGCAACCCGACCGACCTCTGGTACCCGGTGGTGTTCTTCCTGTTCATGACGCTTGCGTTCGACAACGTCGTCAGAACCTACATCCGACCGTACCTCTCGGGGAAGCTGTTTCACCTCTCGTTGGTGATGTTCGCCTACCTGCTCGGTCCGATACTGTTCGGATGGTACGGGGTCTTCCTCGGGCCGCTGTTGATGGTCATCGTCGTCCAGTTCTTCGGCGTGGTCGTCCCGCAACTCCGCGGGGAGAAACCGGACTCCCCGATCGATATCGAACCGACGACACGGGAAACGGACGAGGGGTTCGACGACACGACGAAAGGCGGCGAGGCGACCGACGGCGGACGGGAGAACGGAGAGTGAGAATCGACGAACGAGAATCGGCGAACGAGAATGAGCGAGTGAAGGGAGATCAGCGGTCGAGACTCGGCGGCGCGACCGGTTCGAGGTCCAACGACGAGAAGTGATCGTCCAGAAACTCGCGTCGGTTCGGAAGTTCGTCCGGCCTGTGTGAATCGGAGCCGACGGTGAACGGAATATCGTACTCACGGAGGACGGCGAAGAACCCCTCCGACGGGTGGACGATTCCCGCGTCGGTCAGCGCCCGACCGGCGTTGATCTCCGGGACGGTTCGGGAATTCGAAAACGCCTCCGCGAGCGTTCGGTAGTGGGATTCGGTGGCGCGGCCGCGGAGTTCCGGCGTTCGCTCTATCAGATCGGGGTGGGCGGCGATGTCGAACAGTTCGGAGCGAACGAGCGATGCGAGGTTTTCGAAGTAGTGGTCCACGAACGCGTCGAGTCCTTCGTCCGACATCCCGTCGAAGTTCGAGGACACCTGCACGTTCATCCCCTCTATGTCGTGGACGCTGCCGATGGTGTACTCGAAGTTCGCCCGCTCGAAGAAATCACGAATCTCGTCCTCGTCGCGCGGATCGTAATCCATCTCGACGGCGTCGTAGATGGCCACGTCGCTGGTCTCGCGCAACCCCTCGATGGCCCGTCTCCGACGTTCGTAGGTGGCGTCCAAGTTGAAGCCCCGTATCGCACGGATGTCGCGCGGGTACTCGCGGGACGAAACGGTACAGTGGTCGGCGAAGCCGATACCGTCGAGACCGGCGGCCTCGGCGGCCCGCACCATGCGAGTGAGGAACTTCCCGTCGGAGTAGTTCGAGTGGGTGTGAAAATCGCGCATGTGATAGGAACGGTGAACGAGGACGACCATAAAATTAGCTGCGAGATCCACGAAAAATCGCACGGCGTGTCCGAAATCGGAAAGATTACTCGATGGACAAGAGAAGATGCCGCATGACGACCATCCACTTCGTCCGCCACGCACACTCGCCGTGGGTTCCGAACCGAGAGGCGGAACGGCCGCTCTCGGAACGCGGTCACGAGCAAGCGGAGCGCGTCGCCGACAACCTTTCGGACGAACCCATAGATGTAGTCGTTTCGAGTCCGTTCGCCCGCGCCCGACAGACGGTCCGTCCGACCGCCGATCGGAACGGCGTCGAACTGGAAACGGACGACGGGTTCCGCGAGCGACAGTTGACCGACGGTCCGGTGGAATCCATCGGGGAGACGTTCGAGAGCGCGACCGAGCGGGTCTGGTCGGACTGGTCGTTCGCGTGGCCGAGCGGCGAGTCGAATCGCGATGCGAAGCGACGGGGACTCGCGGCGGTCGAACGTCTCCGCGACCGTCGTTCCGGCGAGACCGTCGTCGTCGGCACGCACGGAAACCTCCTCACGTTGATCCTGCACGAGTACGACGAGCGCTTCGACGTCGAGTTCTGGCAGGAGGAACTGACGATGCCCGACATCTACGAGGTGACGTTTCCGGCGGAAGACGAGGAAGTCGAGATAACGCGTCGATACGGGGACTCGACCGTGGGGTAACGAGTGGGATAAAATCGGCACATCGACTGGAACGACCGATGAACGGCGCGGTCGCATTGTCGTTCAAAAATTGCTCGAAAGTCGGCGGTTTTCGGTTGATCAACAGTTCTCGGTTGATCAACGGTTCTCGGTTAGTCGTTGGCGAGTCGCGTTCGTCGTCATTTCCTCCCCATCCACACGGCAGCGACGCCGAGGAACAGGAGCTCGATTACTTTGGTGACGATTCCGGCCGTTCGAGGAGTCCTTCGGACTCGGTCATCGGCAGGCCGACGGTACCGTTCGCGATGTAGGCGACGATGGCAACGGCGGCGACGATGGCACCGAGCCACCAGCCCCAGTCACGGTCCTGGTAGATGCCGTACGCGGCGACTGCTGCTGCGGCGAAGTTGGCGACGAAGAGCACGCCGAGATAGGTGGTTTCCTCCAGGTGTTCGGGTGCCAAGGCGAGGTGAATCACCCCGGTGAGGAGGATGAGGGCTGTGCCTGCAATCGCGAGTTGTCGTCTCGAACTGTTCGACCCGGCGGCGAGTGTCGGCGTTTTGTGTGGAAGTATCCATAGTTTCCTCTGTTGACGGGAAAACGTCGGACGGGCGCGTCCGACCCGCTGGTTTTCGATAGGAGGGGGTCGAAGAAAGCGGCTATGGTACAGCCATCGAATCGATGAAAAAAGTAACAGCGAAAAACGATTACTCGCCGAGACGGTCGCTCGGCGCGATTCGAGCGAGACGCATGGCGTTGCCGGTGATAGCCGTCGTCATCCCCGCATCACCGACGAGGACGGCGGCCCAGATGGGAACGAGACCGAACGGAACCGCGATCGCGAGCGCGGCTTTCGCAGCGAAACTCGTCCAGACGTTCTGGCGGATGACGCCGTTCGCCTGGTGTGAGAGGTCGTACAGATACGGCAGTTTCGAAAGGTCGTCGCCCATCAGCGCGATGTCGGCGGTTTCCAGCGCGGTGTCGGTTCCGGCGGCACCCATGGCCACGCCGACCGTCGCGGTGGCGAGTGCGGGGGCATCGTTGATGCCGTCGCCGACCATCGCAACACCGCCGGACGAGGTCCGGCGAGCCCACGACCGTTGCTCGTGGACCGAACCGGATTCTTCACCGAGTTCCTCGACGGCTTCGACCTTGTCCTCGGGCAGGAGTCCGGCGCGGAACTCGTCCACGCCGACCTGTTCGGCGATGGCCTTCGCGGTGCGTTCGTTGTCGCCCGTGAGCATGACGAGGTGGTCGAGACCGAGGTCACGCAGACGCTGAATCGCCGCCGTCGCTTCGGGACGAACCTCGTCGGCGACGGCGACGATGCCTTCGAGTTCGTCTTCGCGGCCGACGAGCACGACCGTCTTCCCCTCGTGCTGGAGCGAGGGGACCGTCTCTTCGAGCAGGTCGAGACAGTCGTTGCGTTCACAGAGGTCGCGAGTTTCGGCCACGGCGACGTCCCCGTCGGTTTCGTGGACATGGTTCAGGTCGAAGCCGAGGTTCTCGAACAGCGCGGGCTTTCCGGCGTAGTGGGTCGTCCCACTGAGGTCCGCCCGGACGCCCTTACCGGTGAGACTCTCGAACTCCTCTATCTCGTGTTCGGCCACGTTCGTGCCGTTCGCTTCGGCCACGATTGCCTCGCCGATGGGGTGTTCGCTGCGCGCTTCGAGGCCGCGGGCACAGCGGAGGACGTCGTCCTCGGTGTTGCCGTTGAGGGGAATCACGTCGGTGACGGTCAACTCACCCTTCGTCAGCGTGCCCGTCTTGTCGAAGGCGACGGCCTCGACCTCACCCATCGCTTCGAGGTGATTGCCACCCTTGACGAGGACGCCGTTTTTCGCCGCACTGGTGATACCCGAGACGACCGTGACGGGCGTGCTGATGACGAACGCGCACGGACACGAGAGGACGACGAGCGTCAACCCGTAGACGAACCACTTCACCCACGGTTCGGAGAAGAACAACGGCGGGACGACCGTGACGAGGATGGCGAATCCGAGTACGACGGGCGTGTAGTAGTCCGCGAAGCGCTCCACGAACTGCTCGCGCTCGGTCTTGTTGGCCTGTGCGTCCTCGACCATCGCCACGATGCGCGAGAGCGTGTTGTCGTCCGCTTCCGAGGTGACTTCGATTTCGAGGTAGCCACCCTCGTTGATGGTCCCGGCGAACACCTCGTCGCCCTCGGATTTGTCCACGGGCACGCTCTCGCCCGTGATCGGGGCCTGATTGACCGCGCTCTCGCCGGTCGTCACCGTTCCGTCCATCGGTACTTTTTCCCCGGGGCGACGACGACGATGTCGCCGACACGAACTTCGTCCACGGGGACGGTTTCTTCCACCCCATCTCGTTTGACCGTCGCCTCGTCGGGCGAGAGGTCCATCAGTTCTTGGAGCGAGTTTCTCGCCTTGTCCATCGAGTAGCGTTCGAGCAGTTCCGCGACGCTGAACAGGAACGCGAGCGTGGCGGCTTCCAAGTAGAGCGATTTTCCGAACCCGAGGCTGACCACGAGCGCGCCGAGGATGGCGACGCTCATCAGCAGGTCGATATCGAGGTTTCGGTTGCGAAGCGAGTAGTAACCGTTGGTGACGATGGCCTGTCCGCCGACGAGGACGGCCAGAAGGAACGAGACATCGGCAAGCGTGATGTCGGCAGTTCCGACCGCAGTAACACCAGCGCGACCATCGCGTTCTGTCCCGAAAGTGCGAACTCGAAGAGGAGTCCGAGCGCGACGAAGACGCCGCTGATCCACGTTTTGATGGCGCGCGAACTCCGCCAGACGCTTTCGGACGAGTGCGGCGACTCGCCGCGCTCGTCCTCGCTGGTTCCCGTGACTTCGTATCCCGCGTTCTCGATGGCCGCCGTCACGTCGCCGACGGAGGCCGACGGATCGGTCGTGACGACGGCTTTTCCGGTGGTCGGCCGCGTGTCGTAGGAGCGGACGCCGGGTACCGAATCGAGGGCGTTCTCGACCTTGCCCGCACAGGACGCACAGTCCATATCGGGGACTGAAACTGTCACCCGTGAACCATCGTCTTCGACGGCGTACCCCGCCTTCTCGACCCGACCCGAAATCTCGTCCGCGCTCGTCGCCTCACCGTCGTACTCGACGGTGAGCGTCCCGGTCGTGACACCCGCGTCGATGGCGTCGATACCGACGATTTTTCGCACGCTGTTTTCGACCTTGCCCGCGCAGGATGCACAATCCATGTCCGGGACGGACAACCGCACGACGTCGCTCCCACCGCCGTTCCCACTCACCGAATCACCATCGGAACTACCGTCTCCGCGGCCGTCGTCGGAGGTATCTCCCTCACAACAGCCACACGAACCGGAGTCGGGCGGCGTGTCCGAATCCGCGTCTTGCATACTAGAGCGTAGTCACCACGAGGTTATTAATCCAGCTGCTATGAAACCGGGCATTGTTAGAGAGAGATTATTAAAAAATCTGCCGTGAGTTATTATTCAGTGGAGGACGGTTACGGGTGGATTTGACCCGTCGCCATGAGATACTGGAGTCCGAACAGCGTCGCGTCGTATGCGCCGTGGATGAGTATCGGGACGGCGAGGTTGTTCGTGTACTCGTACACGCTCCCGAGGATGAGCGCCAAGAAGAACACGGTCGCGAGGTAGACGAATTTTCCCGATCCCTGCAACGAGAAGAAGTGGATGGACGCAAAGAGCACGCTGGAGAGGATGACTGCTGGCACGGGGGAGAACGATTCGCGGAGAACCCCTTGGATGAGGCCACGGTAAAGGAGTTCCTCGCCCGGGCCGATGAGGAGGAACGAGAGCGGAATCAACAGCAAGAACACCGCCGGATTACCGCTCGCGATATCGACGACGGAGTTCTCCGCGGAGTGAAGGCCGAGCGACTGGATCACGCTGGAGATGACGTTCAACGCGCCGAAGAGGAGGACGAATCCACCGATGGCAACACCGATATCCCGAAGCGACGGGACGTGGACGTGGATGAAGTCGAGACCGAGGTCGCGATAGTTCAGGTAGACGAGCGCGATACCGCCGAACGTCACCCCTTGAAGCATGACGGAACTGACCAACAGCAGGATTCCGGGACTGTTTTGGACGTTGATTCCGAAAGCCATGAGAGCCAAAATCGCAATCAGGGCGACGATTTGACCGACGCCGTACGCCCCGAACGAGAGGAAAATCCCCATGCCGAACGTTCGGAGCCGTGTTTCAGCAGTGCTCATTATCGCCCACTACGGTCGTGTCCCTTCTTCGTCTTTCGGTTGCGGAACGACGGACGGAACGGAACGGGGACCCCCGATTGCCAACGGGGGAACGGTCGGATTTCCTGACCGTCCACAGCGATATATAATGGCAGAAAATTTATCAATTTCGGAGTAATCCCTCATTAAAATGATTCTTAGTTGACGAGATCGGTCAAAACGAGTATATTTTCGGAACCAATAGAGGGAGGTAATGGTATCAAAGCGGATGTATCGGCTCTTCTTTGCCGGACTCGTGATACTTTCCGGGATCGCCGTCGTAAACGCGTACGCCTCCACCCCGGGAAGTTCGGCGGATTTCAGCGGAAAAACACAGTCCCAAATCAGAGCCGAAACGGGCGCAATGGTCTCCCCCCGTGACAACATCACTGTCATCGCTACGGACTCCAATTCGTGGCTCGGGAAGGAAGGAAGCGGTCCTCGTGCACGGGCAGAACTCGTCGCGTTCAACCCGAACGGGTCAGTTCTGTACTACAACGACACCCACACGAGATACTGGGACGTCGACCCGGTGAAGGGAACGAAAGCGACGGTCGAGTACTCCTACGCGGACCACCTGAACGAATCGGAGTGTCCGACCAGTTGGAACCTCTCGAAGCGCAACGTCTCCCAGAAGACGTGGAACACGTACATGAAGGTCCACGGGAAGGTCCCCGCGTGTACGCGAAACGGGATCGATCGCGTGAACCTGACGACCGGGAAGGTAACCCCCATCTGGTCGCAGATCACGCCCGGGAAGGAAGCGACCCGGTATCACGACGTCGATCGTCTCGACAAGAACCACTTCGTCGTCGCCGACATCTTCCTCGACCGCGTGTTCATCGTGAACACGACGAACGGACAGGTCGGTTGGACGTGGAACGTTAGCGATGTCTACCAACCGAACGCAACCGGCGGGGAGTACCCCAAGGACTGGTCGCACATCAACAACGTGCAAGCACTTGAGGACGGACGAATCGCCGTGAGCGTCCGGAATCACGACCAAGTCGTGTTCCTCAAGCCAGGGAAGGGCATGCTGAAGAACGAGACGCTCGGCAAGGACGACGATCACAGCATCCTCTACGAGCAGCACAATCCCGACTACATCAACGAGTCGAACGGCGGCCCGGCGGAAGTCGTCGCCGACTCCGAGAACAACCGCGTGATAGAGTACCAGCGCGAGAACGGGAGTTGGAACCAAACGTGGACGTGGCAGGATTCGAAGATGCAATGGCCCCGCGACGCCGACCGCCTGCCGAACGGCGCACGCTCATCACCGACTCGTCGGGAACCGCGTCTTCGAGGTGAACGAGAAGGGCAAGATCGTCTGGGACGTGCAGATCGCGTTCCCATACGAAGCCGAACGGCTCGGAACGGGTGACGAAAGCGCCGGTGGCCCGAGCGCGCAAAAAGCGGGACTCAAATCCAAATCGAACGGGTTCGTCAACGAGTTCTGGATCGGCGTCAAGGACAAACTGCCCGGCAAGTACCTCAACGCGCTGATGTACATCACGCCGGTCTGGATGGGCGTCCCCGAAGTCGTCGCCATCCTCATCGGCGTCCTGACCCTCCTGGTCTGGGGCGTGGTCGAACTGAAGTGGGCGGGCGTCTTCTCGACGGTCCGCCGACGAATCGAGTCGTTCAACGAAACGCGATAAAATCGAATCCGTATTTTTTCGACCGTCGCTCAGGCTTCGAGTTCCGACGCCACGTCGCGGAGCGCCGCGAGGCGGTCCTCGGTCGCCGGGTGGGTCTGCACCGAAATCGGGAGCGAGTCGAGCGCGCCCGCTTCGTCCTCCTCGCCCTTCCCGAACCCGCCGGGCAGGAAACAGAGTTGTTTCACGCCATCGACGGCGCGTGCGTCCCGGTCGGGTGCCGCGGGCGTGTCGGCCAACGTCGTGAGCGCGGACGCCATCGACGCCGGACTGCCCGAGAGCGTCGCGCCCGCGCTGTCGGCGACGAACTCCCTGTCGTGTGAAAGCCGTCCCGCGAGCGAGATGACGGGCATCGCCAGCAGTCCCAGCGCGACCCCGCCGAACAGCAGGACGAACGCGACGAGCAGGACGTACGTGACGGTGTATCGAACGCCGAAAATCGGCGCGTCGATGACGGCCGCACTCGGAACGTAGAGGAGGGCGACGGCGACCATCCAAGCGGTTCGTCTGGCCGACTTCCCCAGACCGAGGTCGGCGAGCAGGGAGTAGTTGCCCGCCAGCGCCGGGAGGAAGGTCGCCAAGGTCATCACCATCGCATCGCGGTTTTTGACGTGCGCGAGTTCGTGGGCGAGCACCGCGTCCAGTTCGTCCTCGTCGAGGGCGGAGAGCAGGCCGGTCGAAACGACGACCGTGGCGCGTCGCGGCGTTCCGACGGTGAAGGCGTTTGCGACCTCGGTTTCGGAAACGGCGACGGTCGGAACGGCGACGTCAGCGCCGGTCGCAAGCCGTCGAACGCGCGCGACGAGGTCCGGATGCGTCCCGTCGGTAACGACGGTCGCATCGACCTCCGAGAGGGCTTCGCGGCGGGTGTATCGCAGTTGCGCCCACACCAACACCGCGGTCGCGGGGACGACGAACGCCAGCCATCCCGAACCGGCGGGAAGGCTCGATGCGATGGGGGCGAGCCACGGGCGGAGGAGGAACGCGACACAGCCGACGAGCAGGAGGTCTGCGATCAGCACGCACGCGAGGGTGGTGAGTATTCGCCGAGTCAGGGCGGGGTCTCGTGACATGTCGTACGTAACGTGTCGCGGTCATCACACATGAATGTTGGTTCAAGGATGTGTTCAGTTAGGAGAAGATATTTGCCGGATGAGAATGAACCCGAACAGCAGTGGAACGTAATCATCTCCGTGCCGCCCTCATCGCCCTCTGCGTCCTCGCAGTTATCTTCGGTGCGTCCCTGTTTCCGGCGACCGGGTTCGGGTCGTATCCCGCCGGTCCGGGAGGCGGAAGTCGCGCAGGTGACACAGGTGGAACCGGCCACGGCGGGCATTCGACCGTCGAAGCCGGAACCACTACCGGTCAGCAATCGGATGCGATGACGACAGCGGCCCAGAAGACGAGCAGCGACTCGGACGGCCAATCGACAACGACGACTACGACGACCACGACGGACGTCGGAGCGGGAGCCAGTCACCACCCTTCGACCGGCGGAGGAGACCTGCTCAAAACGATCCTCGAAGGAATCGGCGTCGCCCTCCTTTGCCTCGTCGGGGTCCTCCTCGCCGGATTTCGTACCGGGACGGTTCGCGTCGGTGGCAGTGGCGCGATACCGCTCGTGATTCGCGGCGTCCCCATCGGCGAACTGTTCGGGAAGATTCCCGCCAGGACGATGGGTCTCGTCGTCGGGTTTTCCGCGTCGATTCCGCGATTTACCGACGACGCGTTCGGTCTGTTAGCCGAACTCGGCCGTGGTCTCTCGGCCGGGACCGTCGGTCTCGGGTCGGCAATCGCGGAAACGTTCTCGATCCTCGGACGGGGCTTCGGCGGGGCGTTGCTCTCCGTCGGGAGCGTCGGAAGCGGCCTCTTTTCGATACCGAAAGTCCTCTCACGGCCGAGTTTCGGCGGGTCCAACCGGAAATCGAAACGACGAACGACGAGCCACGAAACCGCCCCGCCGGAACCCGAGGAACGGGGACCGCCGAGTATCGAGGAGGCGTGGGAATCGATGATCGAACGCCTCCCGGTCAGGCGTCGACGAACCACGACCCCCGCGGAGTACGCACGGGTGGCGATGAACCGCGGGTACCCGGCAGATGCGGTTCGTCAGTTGACCGATGCGTTCCGTGAAGTCCGGTACGGGAGGTTCCCGGCGTCCGGGAAACGGACGAAATTGGCCCGCACCGCGATCGACAGGATCGAGCGGTTCAGGGAGGACGACGAATGATGCGTTTCGTGGGACGTGTCACCGGACGCGTTGTCGGATACGTCGGACGACTGTTCCGAACCGATCAAAGCCGCGAGCGAATTCTGTTCACGGTCGGTATCGTTTCGCTGGCCTGCGCGTTCCTCGTCGTCTTCGTCCCGCAGGTCGTGCCGGATGCCACGGTCAGGCCGTTGGTCAGCTGGATCGCGAGACCGATGACGATTTTCCTCCTCGCTGGCGCGGGCGGCGTGCTCGCCATCTGGTCGCTGAAAGACGGCGTGGTGGACGAGCGGGAGGTCATCTGGCAACCGAGAACCGAACCCGAGAAAGCGCACTTCCACGAACAGCGGACGACCGGGTCCGACGTGGACGACGGGCTTCGACTGTCCGAAGACCTCGGGATAGAAGCCAGGGAGCGGCGCAGTCGCCGGGCGACTGCGCGGCGTCACGTTCGAAGGGCCGCGATCGAAACGCTCCATGCAGAGGGAGACACCAAACAGGAAGCGGCCGAGCGACTCGAAGCGGGGTCGTGGACGGACGACCCGCGTGCGGCGGCCTTCCTCGGCGCGTCGAACGCCTCCATTCCGCTTCGTACGAGAATCAGCGACTGGGCGCGTGGCGAGACGTTCGACGCCGCGCCGAGCGGGCGGTTTCGGAACTCCGAACTCGTAACGGAGGGGAGTCACGATGAGCGACGGGAACGGCCCGCGGTTGAACGCCGGAATGACGGTGGCGCTGCTCGCCGGTGCGGCGGGCGTCGTCACCGGAAACACCGTGATGTTCCTCTCGGCAGTCATCGGCTTCGTCTACGCGGCCTACCAGTTCGTGTCCAGAACGCCGGAAATCACGGTCGAAGTCGACCGGTCGGTGAGCGAGCGATCCCCCCGCCCGAGCGAGGACGTACGGGTGACGATGACCGTCGAGAACTACGGCGACCGTGCGATCCCGGACCTCCGTATCGTGGACGGCGTTCCGGACCAACTCGGCGTCGTGGACGGGTCGCCGCGCCACGGGACGAGTGTGGGGCCGGGCGAAACCGTTTCGTTCTCGTACACGATTCGCGCCCAGCGTGGCGCACACGAGTTCGAACCGACGACGCTCGTGGCCAAATCCATGAGCGGGACGGCCGAAGCCCGCGAGGAGCGAAACCTGCCGATGACGATTACGTGTGATACGTACGTCGAGGACATGCCGCTGTCGCAGTTGACCACTTCCATGCCGGGGCACATCGAGACCGATGCGAGCGGCGAAGGTATCGAGTTCCACTCGACACGAGAGTATCGTCCCGCCGACCCGATGAGCCGAATCGATTGGAAGCGGTTCGCGCGGACCCAAGAGCTAACGACGGTGAACTTCCGCGAGAGTCGGTCCGCGTCGGTCCTGCTCCTCATCGACGCCCGATCGAAGGCCTGTATCGCACGCCGGTCGGGAGAGCCGAACGCCATCGACCTCGCCGGATACGCGGCCGAGCGGATGACGGCCGCGCTCGTCCGGCAGAACGACCTCGTCGGATTGGCGCTGTACGGTGCACAACCCCTGTTTCTCGCGCCCGATGGCGGCCGCGAGCAGGTCGCCCGTGTCCGTCAAGAACTCGAAAAGATCGAGACGCCCCGGAAGACGACGAGCGGAAGCGGACTCTTCGGAGCCGGGCGCGACGAACGGATACGGGAGTCGCGGTTCAAGCGACTCCGGAAACGTCTGTCCTCCGAGACGCAGGTGATATTCCTCTCGCCGCTGGCCGACGACGTGGCCGTCTCGTCGCAAAACGGTTCGACGCACACGGGCACGCCGTGACCGTCGTCAGTCCGGACATGACCGGAACGGACACGCCGGGCGGGACGGTGTCCGGTCTCGCGCGAGCGGAACGGTTGAACGAGGTGCGACGGAGCGGACTCCGTGCGATCGATTGGTCGCCCGACGAACCGCTTGCGGCGGCCGTCTCGAAGAGCACGAGGAGGTCCGCATGAGCGTGAATCACGGTTCGACGCGCTTCGGTGGCGCGTTGGCGAGCGTCGTTGCGGTCTGCGCGGTGATTCTGCTCGGCGTCGGAACGGGTAACCTCGTCAGCGTCGCGGCGGGCGTCGTCGGTGCGGTCTGCATCGCGCTGGGCGCGAACGGGATGCAGTCGAAGCAGAACGAACGCCGAGCGGCCGGAAGCTCGCCATCGTGGGCGGTGCGATCGCACTGACGGCCTCCACCGGGCTCGGGACGCCGCCGTTGTTCTCGCTCCTGCTCGGACTCGGAATGACGGCGGTACTGCTCAACGCGAGGGTCGACCTCTCGTCGAACGTCGGCTTTCCGGTGTATCTCATGCTTCGGCGGTCCACCGCGGTGCTCGTCGTCGGGACGGCCCTCGCGGTGTGCATCCACGGCGGTCTCTTCAGGACGCTCGGGGGACTCAGCGGTCTGGTCATCGTCAACGCCGCCACGTCGAGCACGCTGGCGATGATCGTCGCCCTGCAAATCGGCTGTTTGGTGGCCGTCGAACTGCTCCATTGGGTGGTCCCGATACTGGACGATTGGCTTCCGGCGAAGGCACGACTCCGGCAGCGAATCCTCGAACCGTTCGGCTTCAGACTCGAAACGGTCCCGGTGGCCTACTGGGCGTTCCTCGCGATACAGATCATCGTCGTGTATTCCGGATGGGGACCGCGCTGGTTTGCGAGGCTACTGGCGTCGCTGTCCGTGCTCGGGGACGTAATCCGGTTGGTGTTCGGTTCGGGCGTGCTTCAAGCGGTCGTCGGTGCGATCATCCTGTTCGAACTGGTACTCCTCGCCGCGCGCGGGGCACAACACGTCATCATCGCGTGGATGGGTGACGAACCGCCCCAGACGCTCGCGTTTGCGGCCGGTGGTATCGGCGGCGTCGCGTTGGCGGGACTCGTCGGAGCGGTATCAATGTTCGTCCCGTCGGTCGGATCGACGCTCGCGACCATCGAACCCTGGGGAATGGTCGAACAACTCGGTCCGGCGACGGTCATCGCGGGAAGCGTTGCGGGCGTGTTGATTCTGCTCGTGTTGGTGCAGGTGTTCGCCGTGTTGGCGGTCAGACCGTGGGTCGCGCTCGATTCGGCGAGCGGATTCGCGTTCGGCGGCGCGGCGCTGTTCATCGGCGCACTCGCCGCCGCCGGACTCGGAGCGGCCCCGGTCATCGTCTTCTGTGCCGTCGGTGCCGCCCTCGTGGTCCGAGACGTGGGCGACCACGCGGCGGAGGTCGGACTACAAATCGGGCGGGCGGCAGAGACACGCCGCGGTGAGGTAGCCCACGCGACGGGGGGACTGCTCGTCGCCGTACTCGGGGTCGGTCTCGCCGTCGGAACGTTATCGTTCGTGGGGCCGGTGTCACTGCCGACCAGTTCGTGGCGTGGGTATCTCGCGCTCGTCCTGCTGTTGGTCGCGGTCGTCTCGTTCACCCTCCTGCTTGCGACGGACGCGGAGGCGACGGACTCGCGGTGACGACCGACGAGTCGCGGATTCGATCCGATACGAGACGCGACTAGATTCTCGGCCATCCATTCAATTGGCTATCAGATGTTGGCGTGACGAATTTTCCCATTTTGACATAAATTTCGCCGTGAGTTGGTGGTACTCGAACGGAAGGCGGGACGAAAATCTAGCGGTTTTAACGAGTTTCACGCAAAGAAATCGGCTATGCAATCCATCGATGAGGTACATATCGCTCCGCTCGGGTTCGAATACGACCGAATCTTGGGTCCCGTTCGGGAGCACGGAGTGGACATCCTCTATCTCCTCGAACACGACGGTCCCGAATCCGACCACCCGGATTATCACGACGCATTGAAGGAGGAACTCGAAGCGGAAGGGATCGACGTCCGGTCGCGGACGGTGGACTTGATGGATATCTATGACGTGTTGGGAATCGTCACGACGCTGGTTTCTGAACACCGGGACGACATCGTTCGGGTGAACGTCGCGAGCGGGTCGAAACTCTCCGCCGTCGGCGCGGCGATTGCTTGTATGGCGACGGACGCGACGGCCTACTACGTCCATCCGGAGGGGTACGCGCACGCGGACAGGGAAGAACGGCAAAGCTACGGATACACGGGTGAGGAAGTGCTCCCGACCTACCCCATCGAATCGCCGACGCGCGATCAAGTGTCGGTGATGAACTACCTCCAAGAGTCGGATACGGAGGTGTACACGCCGAAGAAGAAGGACATTATCGGGTACTCCGAAGAGGCGGGACTCTCCTTCATCGCGGACAGTAATCCGGCGAACGACAAGGCGAAGTTCGCCCTGTTGAACGCGAACATCATCGACCCACTGCAACGGGACGACTACATCGAGGTTCGGAAAGTCGGACGCCAAAAGCAAGTGACGTTGACCGACACCGGACACGACGTGCTCCGAGCGTTTCGGCATAAACTGTAGCGACGAGGTGGAAGTGGTCGGAGGGTGTTCGACGTGCAGGAAGGACGCCGAACGGAGTGTTAGGAACGAATCGAGTGCGGTGAGTACGGATAGATAGAATAGTATGGTGTGTGTTGATACTATCGACAGTAACGTTGCTATTGATAGTAAGATGGAAGTACTGAATTAGGTATCGGGTATAGAAATAATCGATGACGACGTAGCGGCCCACCACCCCCGGTCGTTCCCCCCAACGACGCGCTTCGGCCCACATCGCCCGTGGTCCCGTACCGCCCTCGGTGCCACGCCAGCTTCCACCCCCCAACCCCATCCCGCTCCCGCCCACTCACCTCTCGCCCCCAACGGTTCCCGGTGGGTCGCAAAACGGTTCGTCATCCCTTCTCCTTCGATGATTCGAACGTCGTGATTGTCCGGAACGGAAGTGTGAAATTGGTGTCGAATTCGAGCGGTACGCGAAAAAGCGCATCGAGCGGAGTGGCCAGTCAGCGATTCATCCGGATGTATTCCATCAACCCACGTATCGTCGCCTGTAAGTCCGCCTTGTCGACCGGCTTTTCGAGAATGGTCTGTGCGCCGCGGCTGACCGCTTTCTGTCGCATTGCGGGTGGTATCTGTGCGGCGAGGACGAGCATAGGGATGTCGCGGGCGTTGAGTTGTTCACACCGTTTCCAGATGTCCTCGGTGAAGCCGTCCACGTCGTGGTCGGCGAGGGCCACGTCGTCGCGTTGTTCGAGCAGTTCGTCGAACTCACCCATGCTGGTCGCTATTTCGACGTCGTAGCCGCCGTTCTTGAGCAGGTCAGCGAGCAGTTCGAGGTTTCGCTCCCGTTTTCCCAGTGCGAGGATGAGAGCCGCTTCACCCATTATTCGTCTCCGATTGTCCTCGCGCCCAATCTGGAGAACCGGAGAGAACACCGCTGAGTTCGTCCAACGGTTCGCCGACTTTGAGTCCGTGTTCGGTTATCTGGAACTCGCGGAGCATCCGTTCGAAATCGCTCGTGCGTTTCTTCAGGACGCCGATTGCCTTGCGCATCTCACCCGCCACTTCGAGGTGCCGAAGGAAAACGATATTGTCGGCGAGATAGCTGATACCTGCCTCCGTCGCCTGGAACTCGCCGGTGACGGAGTCGATTTCGTCCACGAGGATGACGGTGATTCCCATGTTCTTCAGATACCGACAGAGCGTGTGGAGTTTGCGAACCAACACGCGGTCGTCGTCGTCTCGAAGCGAGAGTTTGTAACCGTCGATGCCGTCGATCATGACGATACTGGTGTCGTTATCCTCGACGTCCTTCCGCACTCGATAGGCGAATTCGGTCGCCGAGCAGTCGAGCGGTTTCATCTCCTCGACCGTGAGTGCCCCCTGTTCTTCCATCTGCTTGACGGGGATGTTGATATTTTGGCTGCGTTCGCGGAACGTCTCCAGCGTCTCTTCGAACATGTACATAACCGACCGCTCGCCGCGTCCAGCGGCCTCCTTCATGAACTGCGTCCCGACGGTCGTCTTCCCGACGCCGGTCGGCCCGCTGAGGATGGTGATGGTCCCGCGTTCGAATCCACCGTTGAGCAGTTGGTCCACCTCGGGGACACCCGAGGAGATGGCGTCGAGTTCGAACTCCTTGGAGTACTCGCCGGGGGTGAGTTCGGGAAAGACGGCGATGCCGCCGTCCTGAATCCGCATCGCGTGGTCGCCCTCGTTGACCGACGACCCACGGAATTTGGGGACGTTGATCGTCCGTCCGTGTGCGGTGTGTTCGAGTTCGATGGTACCGTCCGTCATGTACTGAAGGTCGTCGTCGGACGACTCGTCGCTGTGCTGTGACGTGAACAGGACGGTCGCACCCTGTTCTTTCAGGTAGTGCATGAACGCGATGACCTGCTTCCGGAACTGGTAGTCGTTGGACGTGAGGTGACGAAGTCGAGTGAGCGGGTCGATGAACACCCGATCCGGGTCGATGGATTCGACGCGGTCCGTAATCGCCTGCGTGAGCGGTTCCTGCTCCACTTCGCTGGGCGTGAAGATGTCGTACGATTGCTCGTCGACGAACACGTCCGAGTCGGGACTCAAATCGAGGAAATGAACGTCGGAGAGATCGATGTCGAGCGTGGAAGCGTTGTCACGGATGTCGTCCTCGGATTCCTCCAGATTGACGAACAGTACCGTCTCGTCCGAATCGACACCTTCCGTGAGATACTTCATTCCAAGAATCGTTTTGCCCGTCCCCGGATCACCCCGGAGAAGATAACTTCGTTCCGCAATAAATCCACCCCGTAGAATCTCGTCGAGACCCGGTGTTCCAGTCAAAATTTTTGTCAGTTTGGAATCACTCATGCGCGCGTTGATATAGATGTCCAGTGGGAGGCTATATTTCTATCGGAATATATAATCCGTAATCGAACGACGAGTGGTAGTAATACAATGTTTTAAGTAGGGAAGTCGGGCGACGAGATTTTTATCACACAGGTTCGAGAATCGAACGAACATGTTACGCGACTGTACCCATCCGTTGACTTCGGCGACGACGGTGTACCCCGGTGACCCGCGCGTCGAGTGCACCCCCCACGCGACACACGAGGAGGATGGCTACCGCGTCACCAGCCTCGAACTCGGAACCCACAGCGGGACGCACGTCGACGCACCCAGCCACACCGAATCCGACGGTCGGACTCTCGATTCGTTTTCCATCGAGACGTTCGCGTTCGACGCCCGTCTCGTGGACTGTCGAGGAAAGGACCCACGCGAACCCATCGAACGGGAGGAGTTGGTGGAGTCGGAGGAGGATTCGAACGACGAGTCCGACGCCGACCTGCTCGTCCTCCACACCGGGTGGGACGCTCACTGGGGCATGGACGCCTACTTCGACCACCCGTATCTCACGGCCGACGCCGCGGCGTGGTGCGCCGACCACGACTACCACGTCGGCATCGACGCCCTCAACGTGGACCCCACACCGACCCAAAACGCCGGCGACGCCGAACCCGACGGCATCCCCACCCACCACGCGCTCCTCGGCACGGATCACCTGATTCTAGAAAATCTGATGAATCTAGACGGGCTTCCCGAGCGGTTTCGACTCTCGGCGTTTCCGCTAGCCGTGGCTGATGCAGATGGTGGGCCGGTTCGTGCCGTCGCGGAATGGTGAGCGGACCAGTACTGGAACCGACTGAAAAGTACTGGGGCACCGTCACAACGAGTTTGAAAACCTCCAACCCGCTCGCGTCGAAGGGAGGTGGTTAGGTTTGCTTTGATTTCAGCAACCGAGCCACATCATACCGCTACCGCAACCGCCCACACTCTCCCCAACCGATTCACTCCGCCGCTCACGTTCGTTCGCGTCGTCAGTTATCCCTCGCACGTGGCGCACTGCCGTGCGCCACCGTCAGAGCAAAGCTCTGACGAGCCACTCGTTCGCTTTGTCGCCGGCGCTTCGCGTCGCTTCCAGCGGGACCGACGGTCCGCCCGCTCACGAGGACGTCGCGCGCCGTGGCAGTTGGTCCGTAGCGCCCACCCCGTCCACCCGGGTGCGCGCGGGCCAACAAGCCCGAGGGGAGCAGTCATCCTCGGGCTTGTTGGCTATCGTGCGAGGGACGAGCGGAACGAGTGTAGTTCCCGTGAGTCTGCGAACGGGAGCACGGAAGAGCTTCGCTCTTCCGGCGCGAGTGGAGTGAATCGGTTGGGGAGGGCGTGGTCCGGGGTGCGGCGGCGGTTGCGGTGGGATTGAAAGGGGCGCCTGTTCACGCTTGTTTTAGTCGCTGTGGAGGCTACTATTCTGGCCGAACGTGGCGGAGAGGCCAGAATATCCGTCACAGCGACCGTGAACGGGCGGGGGCTTTCGGGGCCATCATCGTAGTCGCTGAAATCACGAGATTGCGTAGCAAGCTCAGTCGGAGTCGAAATCGACCTCAAAAACCCGAAAAACAATCCGTTACTCCACGTGTTGGGCGAAGACGTCGTGATGGAGTTCGTCGCAGGCGTGTTCCAGAATCGATTCCAAGTTCTGCGTGTCGTACTGATTGTATTCGATCAGGGTTTCCAACGCCTCCTCGTCGCCCGCTTCGTACTGGTGCCAGAGGCGGACGGCGTCCTCGCCGCCGATGTCCATGCCGCCGCGGGAAATTCCGAGGGCGGACTCCACGGCACTCAGGCCACCCGTGAGACCGAGGCGCTTGCAGGTGTACATCAGGTCGACGTGCGGCGTGTCGAGCGAAAGGTCGAACTCGTGTTCGAGGAACGGTTGGTCGAAGCGTTTGCCGTTGAACGAGACGACGAGGTCCGACTCGCCGAGTTCGCGCTGGAGGGCTTCGGCGGTCAGGTCGTCGCCGCGGACGAGGGTCTTCGTCTCGCCGTCGCGATGGAGGCTGACGGTGGTCGTGACGCTCGAAAAGTGGCTCAAACCGGTGGTCTCGATGTCGAAGAAGCAGGTGTCCGAGCGGAAGTTCTCGTACAATCGCCAGCTCTCGCTGGAGGGAAAGGCCGAGGCGAAGAAGGCGGAGTTGCCGTCGTCCAAGTGCTCGCTCGCGGTGGCGATGAACGACTCGATTCGGTCGCCCGTGGCGCTCCCGACGTGGGACGGGTCGAACTCGTCCCAGTGGGTGACGCCGTTTCGCCACAGTTTCTGCTCCGTCTTCTCGCCCACCCCGCGGACGGGAATGAAACTGTTCTCGATTCGCATCGACCGAAGGATATGCCGAGACGGTTAAAGGCGTTGTCTCTTGCGGACGGGAACGACCGACCCGGCGAACGAGAACGAGTACGACGAGAGACAAGTGCGACGAGAGATGAGAGAGGCGAGAGCGACGAGAGATGAGCGAGGCAAGTACGACGAGAGACGCGAACGAGCCGATGACGCCGAACTCCTTACGTCGTCGAGAGCATGCCGCGAATCGTCGCCCGTAGATCGGCCGTGTCGACCGGCTTTTCGAGAATAGAGCGAACGCCGCGACTGATGGCTTCGCGGCGGACGTGTGGCGGGGTTTCGGGTGTGAGAACCACGGTCGGGATGTCGCGTTCGTTCAGGTAGCCACACCGCTTCCAGAGGTCGGCGGTGTACCCTTCGGTGTCGAGAACGGCGATGGTGATGGAATCCTCGCCCCGAAGGACGCTGTCGAACTCCTCGACCGTCGAGACGGGCCTGGTTTCACATCCCTCCTCGTTGACGAGGTCGGTGAGGAGGGACTGATTGCGCTCGTTTTTGCTCAAAACGAGCACGAGCGATGCGTCGGTCATTCATTATCGAGTCTCGGCGCGTCCTCGATCCACTCCGGTGCACCCGAGAGGACGCCTCGGAGACCGGTGAGCGGTTCGCCGACTTCGAGACCGTGTTCGGTGATGCGGAACTCACGAAGGGTCCGCTCGAAGTCGCTGGTGCGTTTTTTCAGGACGCCGATTGCCTTGCGCATCTCAGCCGGAGATTTCGAGGTGCCGGAGGAAGACGAGGTTGTCGGCGAGATAGCTGATACCCGCCTCTGTCGCGCGGAAGTCGCCGGTGACGGTGTCGATTTCGTCCACGAGAATGACGGAGACGCCCATGTTCTTGAGATAGCGCGAGAGTGTGTGGAGCTTGCGAACCAGCATCTCGTCGTCCTCGCTACTGACGGACAGTTTGTACCCCTGCAGGCCGTCGATCATCACGATGCTGATGTCGTTTTCCTCGACCTCGCGACGGACCTTTCTCGCGAACTCCATCGCGGAGTGATCGAGCGGTTCGACCTCCTCGACCGAGAGCGTCCCCTCCTCCATCATCTCCCCGACGGGGATGTCGATGGCCTTGTTCCGCCGCATGAACGTCTCGGTGGATTCCTCGAACATGTAGATGATGGAACGCTCGCCACGGCTCGCGGCCTCCTTCATGAATTGGGTTCCGGCAGTGGTCTTCCCGACGCCGGTCGGCCCGCTGAGGACGGAAACCGTCCCGCGTTCGAGCCCGCCGTGAAGCAGTTTGTCGATCTCGGTGACGCCGGACGGAATCGGTTCCGCGACGTATTCGCTGTCGTGCTCGTTGGTCGTCAGTTCGGGATAGACGGCGATCCCACCTTCATCGATTCGCATCGAATGTCTTCCTTCCCGAATCGAGGAACCGCGGAACTTCGGCACGCTGATGGTTCGACCTCGCTCCGAGCGCCTGAGTTCGATGGTGCCGTCGGTCATGTACTGGAGGTAGTCGTCGCGAGTTCTCCGTGTTTTCCGACGTGAGTAGGATCGTCGCACCCTGTTCTTTCAGATACCGCATGAACGCGATGACCTGCTTTTCGGAACTGATACTCGCCGGACGTGAGGTGACGAAGTTTCGTGAGCGGGTCGATGAACACCCGTCGGGTTCGATGGCTTCGACGCGGTCCGTGATCGCCTGCGTGAGCGGTTCCTGTTCGACTTCGCTGGGAGAGAAGATATCGTACGATTGGTCGTCGACGAACACGTCCGAGTCGGGACTCAAATCGAGGAAGTTCACGGCACCGATGTCGATGCCGAGCGTCGCCGCGTTCTCCCGAATGTCGTGTTCCGACTCCTCCAAGTTGACGAACATGACGGTATCGTCCGGGTTCGTAGTGAGATAGTTAATGCCGAGAATCGTCTTTCCTGTACCTGGATCGCCCCGAACGAGATAGCTCCGTCCCGGTATAATGCCGCCGTGCAGTATCTCGTCCAGTCCATCCACACCGGTCGATATTCGCTTCGGTGGACTGAGAGTCATACTCTATTACATACTCGCTGGAATAGACATATATCTCTATTGGGCGTGAGAGCAACAAATCGCAAGCAAGCACACGCTTCATCCGAATCTCGATGCAAAAACGTGGGAGAGTGAGGATATCACAGGACGAATATCGGACCTCACAGGACACGGATGCCGATGAAAACGAACCGTGATGGACAGTTAGTGGCGAAAGTACAATTAGCGGTTCTCGACCGGTCGCCACTCGCGGTTTTCCCCGCCGACGTACGACGAACGGGGGCGGATGATGCGGTTGCCGTCGAGTTGTTCCAAGCAGTGGGCGGTCCAACCGCCGACGCGAGCAACGGCGAACGTCGCCGTGAACAGTTCGGACGGAATCCCGATACCGTGGAGGAGGACGGCCGTGTAGAACTCGACGTTCGTCGCCAGACTGAGGTCCGGCCTGCGTTCGGCGAGCAGGTCGGTCGTCGTCGTCTCGACCGTTTTCGCCGTCTCGAAGAACTCGCGTTCCCCACCTGCCTCGTAGAACGATTCGGCGGCTGACGAGAGGACGGCCGCACGCGGGTCCCGGACGTTGTAGACGCGGTGGCCGAACCCCATGATTCGCTCCCCGGCGTCGAGTTTGTCTTCGACGTACGCCTCCGTATCCCCGGACTCGTGGATGTCGAGGAGCATGTCGAGAACCGGGCCGGGTGCGCCGCCGTGAAGCGGTCCCTTGAGCGCACCGACCGCGCCGGTGATGGCCGAAACGAGGTCCGTCTCGGTCGAGACGATTGCCCGCGCGCTGAAGGTAGAGGCGTTGAGGCCGTGGTCGACCACCGAATTGAGGTAGGTCTCCAACCCGCGAGTCTCGGCGTCGGTCGGTTCCTCTCCCGTGAGCATGTACAGGTAGTTCGCGGCGTGCGAGAGGTCGTCGTCGGGGGAAACCGGCTCTTCGCCGTTTTCGAGTCGCCAGTACGCAGCGACGATGGTCGGGAGTTGCGCGACGAGGAGTCGTGCTTCGTCCTCGGAGCCGTCGGTTTCGTGGCCGAGCGTCGCGGCGGCGACTCCCATCCGAAGCGCGTCCATCGGCGGGGCGTCGTCCGCCGCGGCCGCCCGAAGCAGGTCCAGCGTCGCGGGGGAGAGGTCGCGGTACTCGGCGAGGTCGGCGCGGAGGGACGCCAACTCGTCGGCGGTCGGTAGCCGGTCGTTCCAGAGCAGGAAGACCGTCTCCTCGAACGTCGCGTTCTCGGCGAGTTCCGAGAGCGATACCCCGCGATGACCAGTTCACCGGCGTCCCCGTCGATGTAGCTCCGCCGTGTTTCGGCGACGATGACGTCCTCCAGTCCCTCGTTCGTGGCTTGGTCGGTCATGCTTCGAACGATGTTACAAGGAGCAAGGTGATATATACCCTATATTTCCCAGGAGGGGTTTTGATTCGTGAAGACCCGACGATTCCGCACGGAAGTCGGTCAGTCGACGGCGACCGACCCGCGAGACGCGAACGGATCGGAAACCGAACGGAAGACGACGACCGAACCGACGGCGACGAACCCGAACGTGGCGAGGGCGACGAGCGGGGAGGTGACGTTCGCCAGCGTCCCGCCAACCGTGCGGGCGAGGAAGAAGAGGAGCGCGTGGATCATCGAGACGCCGCTGAGCGTCGTCGCGCGGCCGTGTGAATCGATCCGGTCGTTGAGGAACGCGCTCTGAAGGGTACCGTAAACGGTGTTCGTTCCGCGGGAGAGGAGGAACGCCGGAAGCGACGACGACGGAACGACGCTCGCGCCGAGCAACCCGCAGGCGAGGAGGAGCGGTCCGAGCGTGAACCAACCGCCGATACCGAACCGTTCGCCGATTCTGGCCGCGACGGAGGACCCGGTGGCGGCGGCGAGCATCAGTCCCGCGTACAGGCCGCCGAGCGTGGCGGGGGTGAACCCGACCGAAAGTGCGACCGGTTGGACGAACACGTCCACGGTTTCCGGAACGGCGATGGCGACGCCCGAGAGGAGGACGAACGACCGAACGCGGCGGTTCGAGACGACGCGGACGAGTGCGGTGCGCGCGTCGGCGAGCGAAAATCCCTCGTTCGTGCTGCTGGCCGATGGCTCGGGGAGCGTCAGGACGATGAGGGTTCCGAGGCCCGTCAACGTCGCCGCGGCGAGGAATGGCAACGGGGCCCACTGCTCGTACAGCACCCCGCCGACGAGCGCAGTCGTCGCGGCGGCGGCGTAGAACGTCGCGCTACTGCGGCCGTGAATTCGGGCGAACGAGGCGGTCTCACCGTGATCCGAGAGGGTATCGTACAGCCACGCGTCCGTGGTGCCGGAGCGGAACGTCGCCGCGACACCCCAGAACCCCCAGAGCGCGACGAAACCGGCGAGCGAGTGGGCGAACGCGAAGCCGAGGTGGGTCAACGAGACGAGCACCGACCCGAGGGCGAGTCCGTTCCGACGGCCGATTCGGTCGCCGAGGTAGCCGGTCGGAATCTCGCCGAGGAGCGTGCCGACGAAGACGACCCCGCGGCGAAGCCGACACCGGCGAGGTCGAGTCCCTGTGCGAGCAGGCGTGAACCGTGAGGATGGGGTAGACGAATCCCTCGGAAGTGAGGCCACGGTAGGCGTAGAACCGACGGATCAGTTCGTTCAGCGATGGCATCGTGGGTGTTCGCGTCTTCGTTCAGTGGACGGTTCGAAACCGGTGTGAATCGAATGGAAGTATCTCTGTCGTGGATTCATGCATCGTGCGCCGTCACTGGCGCGTTCGTACCGAGAGGGACACAATCGAGTGAGAAAAGGGTTCGCTGAACGGCGTTTCAATTGGATCGTTGTCACGATTGGAAGGGGAAACCGACCGGATGAAATTCCTCCCCATCGAACGGGAAATCGTGACGTCGGAACACGAAGACGAGGGACTTCGGGACGCCTTCCAGTTGCTCGCGAACGAGACCCGACTCGAAATCCTGTACGCCCTCTGGAACGCGCCCGGTTGGACCGCGACGTGACGAATCGCAGAGCGATTCGTTCGCCAACCAGAAGCCCTTGGCTTCTGGTGACGTTCACCGAGTTGAAGGACGCCGTCGGAATGCGTGACAGCGGCGGGTTTCAGTACCATCTAAACGCACTCGATGGGACGTTCCTCCGGAAAACGGACGACGGATATACGCATCTCGCCGGGGGCATCGCCCTCTATCGAGCGATGCTCGGGAGCGTCATGGGACCGGACGCAATCGACCCGATTCCGCTCGACGAACGATGTCCGAACTGTGAATCCCCGCTCGAACTGCGATACGACCATCAGGTGTTCTACGTGTACTGTGCCGCGTGCGACGAGTCGGCTTCGAACGGACCGTTTCTCCCCGCTGGCCTCGACGGAAGGTCGAACGAGGACCGAATTCGGGCGTTCGACCGCTGGACGAAACGGCTGATTTTCCTCCTTCGTGACGGCATCTGTCCGTGGTGTTCGAGCACCGTCTCCCACGGGTTCGATACGGATGGAAAAGTCGAGATTACGCACACGTGTGACCGCTGTCGAGGATTCCTTCGGACGACGGTTTTGGAGAACGTGGTCAGTCACCCCGCCGTGATTTCGTTCTATTACGACCACGGAATCGATGTCACGACGACTCCGTACTGGAAACTCGGCGAATTGGCGGCGGAGAACACGCGAGTTCTCTCCGAAGACCCGCCAAAACTGCGAACGACGATACGGCTATCCGGCGACGAGTTGGTGCTCGTGTTGGACGGGGAGATGCGCGTTCGGATCATCGACGAACAGCCACGAAGGACCGGCACTCGGACCGACCCGAACGGGTCGGCGTAACTGACGCCGAGTGGGATTCGCCCATCGGATGGGTCGTCTCTCGAAGGAAAATGGCGGAAAGAACCAGTTAGAGAGCGTCTGAAGACGGATTTCTGGATAGATATCTGGATATATTTCTGTATAGATTGCTATTCGGATAGATTTCCGGATAGCTGTCTCACTATCTTTCTAGAGAGAATACGGGATGGAATTCCGGAAAACGGAACGGCGGAGAGGAGATAGATCGGTTTCCCGCGGTGGACCCGGAAGGAACGTGGGGGAACCCCACCGCTAAGGACCGCAACGACCTATCGCTCGATATGAACATGCTCGTGGACGGCGAGTGGCGGACGGACGCGTACGAGACGACGAACGACGAGGGGGAGTTCGAGCGGCAGACGACTCGTTTCGTGAGTGGGTCGAAGCGGACCCCGAAAGCGAGTTTCCCGCGGAGTCGGGACGCTACCACCTGTACGTCTCGTACGCCTGTCCGTGGGCACACCGGACGCTCATCACGCGGGCGCTGAAGGGACTGGACGACCACGTCTCGGTGTCGGTCGTGGACCCGCATCGGAAGAACGACGGGTGGGAGTTCTCCCCCGAAAAGCCCGGTTGTACGCCAGACCATATCAGCGGGGCCGACTACCTCCGCGAGGTGTACACGAACGCCGACTCGGAGTTCACGGGGCGCGTGACGGTGCCCGTCCTCTGGGACAAGGAGCGGGGGACCATCGTGAACAACGAGTCGAAAGAGATCATGCGGATGGTCGATACCGCGTTCGATGGCATCGCGGACCGGGACGTGACGCTGTATCCCGAGGAGTACCGCGACGAGGTGGACGAAACCATCGAAGCGATCTACGAACCCATCAACAACGGGGTGTATCGCGCGGGATTCGCGGAGACGCAAACGGCCTACGAAGGGGCCGTCGAGGAGTTGTTCGACGCGCTCGATCACTGGGAGGACGTGCTCGCCGAGCAGCGGTATCTCTGCGGCCCGGTGTTGACCGAAGCGGACGTGTGTATGTTCACGACGCTCGTCCGCTTCGACGCGGTGTACGCAACCCATTTCAAATGCAACGTCCGGCGAATCGTGGACTACCCGAACCTCTGGAACTACCTGAAGGAGTTGATGCAACTACCGGACGTCGCCGAGACGTCCGCATGGACCACATCAAGGAGCACTACTACCGAAGCCACACGGACATCAACCCGACCGGAATCGTGCCCGTCGGCCCGGAACTCGATTTCGAGGAGGAACACGACAGGGACCGGTTGGCGGGCGGGCCACCGGAGGAGATTCGTCGCCGAGATCACTTCCGAAACGACACCGACTGAAACAACGGAACCACGAATCAGAAATTATAGATAAGTATGTTTGGGAAAGTATGAAGTAATCAATCATCGTAGATTGCGACGTGCGCGAGAAAACATTCGATATGACGAGGCGGACCGCGCTGACACTGGTGGGGGCGGGCGTCGTCGGGGCGATGGCGACGCCGATAACGGCGGAGGGAATGCCGACCGGCGGCACGACGCCTACTGGACGACGGGCGAGAAGTACGGCGTCGGCACCGTTGCCGACCACGACGCGGACGACCCGTCGCGGGTCTGGTTCACCCTCACCGAGGGTGCCCTGACCGAGACGCGGTTTCCGCGCATCGACTACATCAACCTCCGGACGCTCGATTTCGTCGTGGCCGCACCGAAAGAGGGCTACGTCGCTCGCTCGTTCGACGTCTCCCGACTGGACGACGACGAGGAGGGCGTCGAGCGAACGACGGAGATGGTCGACGACGATTCGCTCTCGTTCCGACAGACGATTTCTGCGACCGGCGACCGGAACTGGGAACTCGTCGTGGAGTACGCGGCGCATCCGGACCACGACGCGCTTCTTGCGGACGTGACGTTCAGTGGGAGCGCCAAGTACGACGTGTACGCCCTCGCCGACACCGCGTTCTCCAACAGCGGAATGGGCGACGTGGGGCACGCGAAGTCCAACGGAAGTTCGAAATACTTGACGGGCCACGACACGGCCGAAAACGACGGCGACGCCGTCATTCTGGACGAGGACGGGGACCCGTACAACGTCGCCGGGGCGCTCGTCGCGGACGCCGGATTCGAGTGGACGACGGTCGACGTAATCGGCGGCGACAGCGTCTCGCCGCTACTGACGGACGGGTCGGCGGACACGAGATACGACGAGGCGACCGGGAACATCACCCTCGTCGGGCGTCTCGGAACGGAAACGAAACACCTGAAGGCCACCGTCGCGCTCGGTTTCGCCGAAAACGCGGACGAAGGGAGTGCGTACGCGGAAGCGAAATCGGCGCTCTCGTCGCCGTTTTCGAAGATACGAGCGCGCTACGCGAAATCGTGGCGGAGCTATCTGCAGGGCGTCGATGTACCGAAGAGCGTGCGAGGCGACGCCGACCTACGACGGCAGTTTAATGCCAGCGCGATGGCGTTGAAGGCGGCCGAGTCGAAGCGGTTCCGCGGCGCGGGGGTCGCCAGTCCGAGCGTCCCGTGGGGCGACGCCGTGGTGGCGAACGAACCGTCGGATTACGGCTACAACTTCGTCTGGTCGAGCGACTGTATCAGGCGTTCACGGCGCTGTCGGCGATGGGGGACGAGGAGAGCGCGATTGCCGCCGTCGAATACCTGTACGAGTATCAGCAGAACGAGGAGGGGTTCCTGCCCCAAAACACGTTCCTCGACGGGCGAACGCGCTGGGGCGGCGAACAGATGGACAACATCTCGTTCCCGCAGATCATGGCGTACCAACTGCGAGAGCGCCACGGCATCGGGTTCGACGACGTGAGCTACGATTACGGGAACGTTCGCCGTTCGACGGAGTACGTCGTCGGGCACGGTCCGGCGACCGGCCAGGAACGATGGGAGGAGGAGGCCGGATACTCGCCGAGCACGACGGCGGCGGAAATCGCCGGACTCGCCTGTTCCGCCGCGCTCGCCGACGCGGAAGGGGAGGACGCCGACGCGCTCGTCTACCTCGCGCTGGCCGACGACTGGCAGGCGAACACCGAGGAGTGGATGGCGACGACGGAGGGGACCGAGGAACACACGAACACGCCCTACTACTTCCGCATCAACGACGAACTCGGCGACGACGGTGCACCACGGGCCATCAACAACGGCGGGCCGACGTTGGACGAGCGGAACGTCATCGACGCGGGATTCCTCGAACTCGTCCGTCTCGGCGTCAAGCCGTGGGACGACCCGGTCGTTCGGAACTCGTTGGCCGTCGTGGACGACACCATCAAAGTCGAGACGCCGTACGGCCCGGCGTTCTACCGCTACAACGACGACGGCTACGGCGAGCAGGGGGAGGACGAAAGTGACCAGTATCGAGAGGGCGGTCCGTGGACGCTCGACAACGAAGGACAGGGCCGACTCTGGCCCATCTTCACCGGCGAGCGCGGCGAGTACGAACTGCTCACGGGGTGTGAGCGCCGGTACGACCCGAAGTCCCTGCTCGGTACGATGGCGAAGTTCGCCAACTCGGGCGGGATGATTCCCGAGCAAGTGTGGGACCGACCCGACCCGACCGACTACGGGTGGGAGTTCGGTGAGGGAACCGGGTCGGCGACCCCGCTCTCGTGGAGCATGGCGCAGTTCGTCCGCCTCGCATACGGCGTCGAGGCCGGACGGCCGGTCGAGACGCCGAAGTTCGTGGCGGGACGGTACGCCGACGGCGAGGTTCCGGACGGACCGAACCTATCCGTCGAGTTCCCGTCCTCACCGGTCACGGATCGAACCGTGACGATTTCCGGGGATACCGACGGCGCGACGGTCGTCGTGAAGACGTCGGCGGATACCGTTGTCCGCGAGGGCGGCGAGTTCAGCGTCGACGTCGAAGTCGGCGACGGGGAGAGCACCATTACGGTGGCGGCAGCGACGGACGCCGACTCGTTGGACGAGATGGGCACGGCGGTGCGACGAAAGACCGTCGCGTACGTCGACGTCGGCGACGAGGTTGCGACGTGGGACGACCCCGAAGGCGACGACGACGGACCGGGTTCGTACACCTATCCGACCTCCGGCGAGTTCGTGGACGGCGCGTTCGACATCGAGGAGTTCGGCGTCTACGAGACCGACGACAGCTATCAGTTCCTGCTCTCCCTCGCGGGCGAGTTGACGAACCCGTGGGGCGGCAACGAACTGTCGCTCCAGACGATTCAGGTGTACCTCCGTGACCCCGAGAAATCGGACGCGGACGGGACGACGGCCGCACGCGAGGGCGTCAACGCGACGTTCGAAGCGCCGTACCACTACCGCGTCGTCGCGGAAGGATTCGTTCCGGCCCGCGTCGAAGGTGCCGACGGAAGCGAACTCACGCAGGACGTGACGATAACGGGATACGGGTCGGTCGATGCGGTGAAGCTCGAACTGCCGAAGTCGGTATTCGGCGACCTGACGGGCATGCAACCCGTGCCGCTACTGCTCGGACAGGACGGCTACAGTCCGGGCCGGATTCGACCCGTCAACGCGACCGCGGGTGGTTACACCTTCGGCGGCGGGCGCGACGACTCGATGAACCCGAACGTCATCGACCTCGTGACGCCCGACAGCGTGAGTCAGGCCGACGCCCTCGCCTACTCGGCGGACGAGTTGGCGACGATTCCGTACCTGTCGCTCTGAGAGCGGAAGGGAGATGGGACGATTCCACGAGACCACCGTTTCCGCTGTTTTCACCGGCGAAAACCACCTGATGTGGGCGAACCTGTTTTGAGGGTTCAGTGAAAACGAGTAGATATGGTACTGAAGGAATCCGAGGAGAAAATCGGGCGTGACGATCCGGTGCCGAACTTCGAACTGCGCGGCACCGACGGAGTCTTTCACACGTTGTCGGACTTCTCCGACAACAACGCCGTGTTACTCGTGTTCACCTGCAACCACTGTCCCTACGCGAAGGCGAAGTTCGACCTGCTGAACGACCTCGCGGAGGAGTACGACGACGTTGCCGTCGTCGGCGTCAATGCGAACGACGCCGAGGAGTACCCGGAGGACTCCTTCGACAACATGCAGGAGATGGTCCAGAACGGAACCATCGCCTACGATGCCTACCTCCACGACGAGACACAGGAAGTCGCGGAGTCCTACGGCGCGGTCTGCACGCCCGACCCTTTCCTGCTCCGCAACGAGGGCGACACGTTCACGCTGGCGTACCACGGCAGACTCGACGACGCGTTGAATCCCGACGCGGAACCGACCGAGTTCTACATCCGCGACGCCATCGACAGCGTGCTTGCGGGCGAGGACGTGGACTTGGAGTTCCTGCCGTCGCGTGGGTGCTCGATCAAGTGGAAGTGAAAGGGAACAAATAGATTGAATAATCGGGAGCAACCGAGGCGGTAACACCGGTGTCACGCCCCGACGTGAGCGATACCGAACATTTTGGGAATCAGCTATAAGTGGCGATTGGACGTGTAGTCAGCCATGGCAGAAAGCAGCGACACGGTAGCGAAATCAACCGGATTCAGGCTCGCCAGAGTGCTGTTCGGCGGCCTGCTGACGTACATGGGAATTTCCGGACTTCGAAACATCGAAGCACAGGCGGGCTACGCGGAAGCGAAGGGCGTCCCGATGCCCGAGTTGTCCGTGGTGGCGTCCCACTGGCTTCTCGTCGTCGGCGGCGTCGGAATCAGCCTGTGGAAACTTCCCGGACTCGCCGCCAGCGCCGCCATCAGCTTCCTGGTCGGCGTCACGCCGTTTACCCACGACTTCTGGAATCAAGAAGGACAGGAACGGGGGAACGAACAGAACCACTTCTTGAAGAACGCCGCCATGCTCGGCGCGGCATTCGCCTTCCTCGGCGTCGCCGAGAGCGAGAAGTCGAAGAAGAAGCAACAGAGCGAACGATAAGGCGGTCGCGTGCGGTATTTTCGATTTCGAATTTTCGAACAGGAGTAGCTTCAGGCGTGGTGATTTCGACTTCCGGACGTTACCACGAGAGGAGCACAGCCACCCCGCAGCGACAGCCCTCCGAATCGCAAAGTCGACCATTCCCACGAGGACGTTTTTTCGCGCAAACCTTTAGGAGCGAATCCGACGAATTCACCGTCACCGTGCCGCAACTCGAAGATTCACTGAAAATCGGGGGTGTCGAACTGCCGAATCGGCTCTATCGCGCCCCGTTGCTCGAATGCGCTGGCAACGGGGAGGACGCGGTGGACGTCCTGATTCGGGAACTCGAACCCGCCGCCGAGTCGGGTGTTGGGCTGATCTGTCAAGGAGCGACTATCGTCCGCGGGACGGGGGGCTGTGCCGCGCCGGGGATGACGCGGGTACATGACCCCGAATTCGTCTCCCGACTCACACGACTCACGGACGCGATTCACGGCCACGGGACCGGAAGTCGAATTTTCATCCAACTGGAACACGGCGGCTTGCGGAGCATGGAGACGTGGCACGCGGGCTATCGTCGGAAGCATCCCGATTTGCAACAACTCGCGGTTTCCCGACCGCCCGCCGTTCTTCGACTGCTCGATACACTGAGCTTTCTGGACTACGACCCGCACGTCCTTTCGACGGCGGAGGTGTACGACCTCGCGGCGGATTTCGGCCGGTCGGCGGCGTACGCGGTTGACGCGGGCTACGACGGGATTCACATCGCCGGGGCGAACATGGGCATCGTCCAGCAGTTCCTCTCGCCGTTCTACAACCGGCGCGACGACGAGTTCGGCGGATCGCTGGCCGCCCGAACGAGATTTCTCGAAGTCGTGTACGACGAGATTCGGGAGCGCGTCGGCCCCGACGTTCCGATCATGACGAAAGTACCGGCCGAAACGACCGCCCCCGTTTTCGTCCGGCGACATCTCTCGCTGGAGGACGGAATTCGAATCTGCGACCGATTGGAGGCGGTCGGTTTCGACGCGGTCGTTCCGGTACAGGCCTCCGTGTTCTGGGACGCGAGCATCATCCGCGGGGCGTTTCCGTCCCGCGCGTGGCGCGACGAGCGGTTCCGAGAAGGGTACGAGGAGGCGTTCGGGAGCAAGCCGCGCGCGCCGTCGTCGCCCTGCTCAACTGGCTCCAATCGCTGAAATACGACTTCGACCCGGCGTGGAACCGGCCGTTCACCCGCCGTGTGGCGGAGCAGGTTTCGATCCCCGTGCTGGCCGAGGGCGGGATTCGAAATCGACCGCAGATCGATCGACTGCTCGCGGACGGGTCCTGTGATGCGGTGGGAATGGGGAGGCCGTTCTACGCCGAACCGCGGCTTCCGGCGCGGATTTTGGACGGGGAGAGGACGGCCGTCGCCTGCGAGAACTGCAACAACTGCACCGTTCCGCAGGCGGCCGGCGCTCGCGGCGTCTGTCGCACCCCGAGCGTGCTCGAACGGAGCGGGAAACTCCGGAAAGAGGGTGCTTACGAGCGAAACGGGAGCGAAACCGATGCCGACCGCACCGAGTCGTAACGGGTATTCGGGGTGGCATCCAAACGAAGGACAGTGACGACGACGAGCACGAGTAACGAGATTTCGGACTTCTACGACGCCATCGACTCGGGCGGCCGGTGCTCACCGCCGACGAAGTCGCCCGCGTCCTCGACCGTTCGCACGAGGACGCCAACCGCGCACTCGAACGACTGCGGGACGAGCGCGACGTGGCGCGCCTCGACGTGGAGAACGACCCGGTGGTCTGGTTCCCGACGGAGTGGGAGCGACTGGCCGACCGCGAGCGAATCGTGGTGTTCCCGAAGCGCCGCGAGATCGTCGCCGACCAGCCCGAACAGTTCACGCGAGCACAGCTTTCGCAGTTCGCCCACCTCACCGACACGACGCGGGCCGGGAGCTACAGCTATCAGGTTCGACAGGAGGACATCTGGTCCGCACCCTACGACTCGCTCGACAACCTGATGCGAACCGTTCGGCAGGTGCTCCCCGAACCGTCGCCGGATCTGGAGGCGTTCATCGAGGGACAGTGGAAACGAGCGAAGCAGTTCCGCCTCTACACCCACGAGGACGGCTACGTCGTCCTACAGGCCGCGAGCGACGACCTGATGGGGAACGTGGCCCGGCAGAAGTTGAACGATAACCACCTTCGCGCACCCATCGCCGACGACGAAAGTTGGGTCGCCGAGGACAAGGTCGCGGAAGTCAAGCGAATTCTGTACGAGGCGGGGTATCCCGTCCAAGACGAGCGTGAACTGGAGACGGGCGACGAACTGCCCGTCGAGTGCGCACTCTCCCTGCGCGACTACCAACGCGAGTGGGTCGAGGAGTTCATCGACCTGAAATCGGGCGTCCTCGTCGGCCCGCCCGGAAGCGGGAAGACGGTGGCCGCGATGGGCGTCCTCGAAGCCGTCTCCGGCGAGACGCTGATTCTGGTTCCCGGCCGCGAACTCGCCGGGCAGTGGCGCGACGAACTGTTGACCCACACGGACCTCACGCGCGAACAGGTCGGCGAGTACCACGGCGGCGAGAAGAACGTTCGCCCCGTGACGATTGCGACCTACCAAACCGCCGGGATGGACCGCCATCGACAGTTGTTCGACCAGCGACGTTGGGGACTCATCGTGTACGACGAGTGCCAGCACATTCCGAGCCGAGTCTTCCGCCGGAGCGCGAACCTCCAATCGAAGCACCGCTTGGGACTTTCGGCTACTCCCGTCAGGGAGGACGACAAGGAGAAGGACATCTTCACGCTCATTGGCCCCCCAATCGGAACCGATTGGGACGCGCTGTTCGAGGCCGGGTTCGTCGCGGAGCCGGAAGTCGAAATCCGGTACGTCGGCTGGGACGAGGAGACCTATCAGGGCGAGTACGCCAACGCCGACGGGCGCGGCAAGCGCCAGATCGCGGCGACGAATCCCGCGAAACTGGACGAGATTCGGTTCCTCCTCGCCGAGCACCCCACCTCGAAGGCGCTGGTGTTCGTGGAGTACCTCGAACAGGGCGACCGGATCGCGGAGGCCCTCGACGTGCCGTTCCTGAGCGGACAGATGCGCCACCCGGAACGCGAACGTCACTTGCAGGCGTTCCGCGACGGGCGTGAAGACACCCTCGTTATCTCCCGCGTCGGCGACGAGGGTATCGACCTCCCGGACGCCGAAATCGCCATCGTCGCGTCCGGTCTCGGCGGGTCACGGCGGCAAGGTGCACAGCGCGCCGGACGGACCATGCGCCCCGCCGGACGCGCCCGGATGTACGTGCTGGCGACGCGCGGCACCCGCGAGGAGGAGTTCGCCCGCCAGCAGTTGCGCCATCTGGCGTCGAAGGGAATCCGGATTCAGGAAACCGTGCTGGACGAACGGGACGAGGAGTAGCCCGGAAGTCGGCGACGGGACTGAAGTACGGGCGGGCACAAGTCGAACCATGGCCCGCGAAGTGCGACACGACGCGACCGGCCCGCTGAAAGTGGACGAGGATGATTTCGACGACGAGAAGGGGAACATCGCCATCTGCATGTGCGGTCTCTCGTCGGACTACCCGTTCTGCGACGGCACGCACCGAACGACGAGGGACGAGAAATCGGGGACGGTGTATCGATACGAGGACGGCGACCGGCGCGAAATCGAGGAAATCGTCTACAAGGACGGCGGCGAATAGGGAAGAACACGACGAATAGCGGAGAATACGGCAAATAGCGGAGAACGCGACGACGAGTAGCGGAAAACACGATCAGCGGGGTCGGCAACAACGCCTAACCGAATCGGTGGCGTGCCGACGGTATGCATCTCGGGGGAGTGGGACGGAAACTGGTGACGACCGCAATCGTCGTTGTCGTGGTCACCGGGATCGGTTTTGGCGGGGGAACGGTCGCGACCGGTAACCCGGCGACGGGGGACGAAACACCGGCAGTGGGTGAAACACCGACAGCGGACGCCACGGCGCTCCAAACGGTCGCCGTGACCGCTGATATCGACTACTCCTGCCGGAACGTGACCGTCAAGGTCAAACCGAAGGACGTGCAGTACGACCTCGTCATCTACTACGAGGACACCGTCACGGGTCAGCGAGGGAAGGCGCTCGTCGGACCGATGACGGGGAAAACGGTCGAACCGTACGGGAACGGCATCATGTTCACGAGCGTGGACGTGATGGTGAACGGCGCGACCATCGAGAGCGAGACGATCCTGTCGAAGTGCTATCCTGACACCAAAGAGTCCACGCGCGACGGCAAGTCGTCGATCCGGACCGATTCGGGGCGGTCGACGCCATCGACGAGCGTTCGCGAAACCCGGTCCCGGTCGCGATGGCGACGACCGATTCGTCGTAACCGATTTCGCCCTCCGAGGAAAGCCGACGGATTCCGGCGAGCGTCGTCGCGGAGGCGGGTTCGACGCACAGTCCCGCACCACGGGCGAGGTGTCGTTTCGCATCGAGAATCGCATCGTCCTCGACCGAGAGCACGGCACCGTCCGTCTCGCGGACCGCCGCGAGGACTCGGTTGCCACTCGGCGGCGAAGCGTTGGCGATGGAATACGCCACGGTTTCGCCAGCCTCGACGGGTACGACCTCGTTCGCTCCCTCCCGATACGCCCTCGAAATCGGGTCGCAAGCGGCGGCCTGCACGAAGTAGAGTCGCGGAAGCGACGCGGAATCCAGCAACCCCGCGCTCCGGAGTTCACGGAGGGCGTTCCAGATGGCGCTGGCGTGTCCGCCGCTGCTGACCGGCGCGACGATTGTATCCGGTACGGTCGAACCGGTTCCTCGTGCGGCGAACGATTCACAGATTTCGAGCGCCGTCGTCTTCTGGCCCGCGACCCGAAGCGGCGCGTCGGAGTTCACGAATCGAATATCCGAAAATTCGAGACTCACGTCGTACAGTCGGCCGTAGTCGCCTTCGACCTGCACGAGCGTCGGACCGAACTGGGCGATGTGGGCGAGTCGTTCCGTCGGGATGTCGTCGGGGACCAAGACGAGGCAGTTCAGGCCAGCGCTCGCGGCGGTCGCGGCCATGCTCATCGCCATGTTGCCGTGCGAGACGGTTCCGACCCACTCGTCGTCCGTTTCGAGCGCGCGGGCGATGCCGACGGCGCTCCCCCGGTCCTTGAAACTGCCCGTCGGATTGGCGCTCTCGTCCTTGACCCACATCTCGCATCCGGCGTACTCGTCCAACCGCGGCGTTCGAAGGAGGGGCGTTCCGCCGACCGCCGAACCGATATCGGGAGTCGCCGACGGATGCCCGACCGGGAGCAACGCCGAATACCGCCAGATGGACGGGTCCGAGACCGTCGGCCACGAAAAGTCCGATGCGTCGGTCTTCGGCCAGAGCGGTTCGCCGCACGGGCAGCGTGCGCGCGTTTCCGCGTTCACTTCGTTGCCACACCGATAGCAGGCGAGCGTCATCCCCGCCGTCATCGGATCGCGTCCTCGTAGCGTTCCTTGGCGTTCGTCGCACCCGAGAGCAAGTAGTCGGCGTCGATGCCGACGACCTGAAAGTCGAATCCGGCGTCGGCCCAGCGCTCCACGTCTTCGGATTCGAGCGCGATGGTGCCGACGGGGACGCCCGCTTCGTGACCCGCCGCCAAGACAGCGGAATCTCGTGTCGAGCGAGTCGGTGTCGCCGAACCGACCGAGCGACGCGGAGAGGTCCGCCGGGCCGACGAACAGCGCGTCGATCCCCTCGACACCGGCGATGGCGGCCGCGTTTTCGACGCCGATCGAGGATTCGATCTGAACGACGACGAGACGCTCGTCGTTCGCCCGTTCGAAGTATTTTCTCAAGCTGAGTCCGTACCGCGAGGCCCGTGCCCCGGCGACGCCACGGATTCCATCCGGCGGGTAGCGCGTCGCATCCGCGATGGCTCGGGCTTGGTCGGCCGTCTCCACCATCGGAACGATAACACCGGAAACGCCGGTGTCGAGGACGCGCTTGAGTCGAGCGGGGTCGTCGTCGGCCACGCGGACGAGCGGTTCGGTGTCGCCGCTCGCCGCATCCACTGCACGGGCGAGCGATTCGACCGTCTCCAGCGACATCGCCGTGTGTTCCGCGTCGATGACGACGAAATCGAAGCCGAGTTCGGCGCTCATCTCGGCGACCGCCGGGTGGCCGATGGAAATCCACGATCCGACGGTGCGATCACCTGCACGAACTGCGTCCGCGAGTTGGCTCATGGGAATTCGAACGCGAAGGAGGGAAAAATAGGGTCCGGTCGGGGAAATTCGAGTCGCCTCAGTCCGCACCTGTCACGCTGTAAATGACGAACAGATAGCCGACCGTCGAGACGCCGTAGTTCACCGTCAAAAGCAGTCTGGTGTTGTGGAAATCCGTGAGAAACGCGCTGAACGTCGTGGCTATCGCGCCCGCGACGAGAATCGAGAACCCGATAGAGAGGGCGAGCATCGACCGTCGGGAGGTCTGAAGGTAGGCACGCATCGCCAAACCGACCATCGTGAGGCCGGTCGCCGCGAGAACGACGCTGAGTAGTATGTAGGTGAGTTCGATAGCTTGCATGGAAAGGTGCCTATGACTGTCGTCATCTACAAATCAGGCAACTGATTTAAAATTATTCAATACGGTAGTTCAGTAACTTGACCGGTCGTGACGATGCCAGGCGTAGACGGGAGAGCCTGATCCGAGAGTCGCCCATATTCAGAATATTAATCAAGTTGATGGATGGAACAGCCAGTGGAAGACAGTCGTTCAAAATATCACGACGGCGAGGAAGCCGACGAGCAACGAACCGGTCACGAGCAGTTGAACGACGCCGACGCGAGCATGCCGACGACGGCGAAGCCAGCGGTTCGGGCACCGTGCCGGAGGTCGTTCGTCCGCGTGAGTTCGACGACGAAGGTGGCGAGCGCGACGGCGACCAGCATTCCCACGGGTCCCGTGACGAACAGGGCGACGATTCCGACGACGGCCGCGACGGCGGCGGACACCATCGAACCACCGCCAGCGCGTGCGGAAATCGCGCTTCCTGCGTAGTCGGCGACGAACGCCGCGATACCGACGACCGTTGCGATGGCGACGAAGGCGAGGCCGGGACTGTGAAAGTCCGTCCCCCACCAGTAGACGTAGATTCCCGCGAGCGAGAGGGGAACTCCCGGCACGAGGGGAGCGACGCTTCCGAGAACGCCACCGAGTAGGAGGGCGAGGGCGAGGAGGAACGGCCAATCCATATGGAAATCGTGGTGCTTGCGGCGCATAACCCTTCAGGTTGCCCCGACAGCTTTTGAACCGTAGCGCCCGAGTTTCGAGTAATGAGGTACTCGTCGTCGGAGCAACCGGGTTCGTCGGCCGCAACCTCGTCCCCGAACTGATCGAACGGGGTCACGAAGTCGTGGCGATGACTCGAAACGCTTCGACGTACGACCCGCCGGAAGGCGTGTCAGTGGTGGAGGCGGACTTGAACGACCGCGAGAGCCTTCGCGGCGTCTTCGACGGAGTGGACGCCGCGTACTACCTCGTCCACTCGATGGGCGAGAGCGAGGACTTCATGGCACACGACCGGGTCGCGGCGCGAAACTTCGTTTCGGCCGCTCGGGGATCGAAACTCTCCCGCGTGGTGTATCTCTCCGGTCTCGGCGGGGAACGGGTCACGCTCTCGGATCACCTCAAATCGCGTCGGGAAGTGGAGTACATCCTCGGTACCGGGGCGTACGACCTCACCGTCCTTCGGGCGGCCATCGTCATCGGCGGCGACAGCGCCAGTTTCCGGATGGTCCGGCAGTTGGCCGAGCGTCTGCCGCTCATGATAACGCCACGATGGGTCCGGACGAACTGCCAACCCATCGCCATCGAGGACGTCGTCGGTTATCTCGTCGGCGTCCTCGACACGCCGGAGACGGCCGGTGAAACGTACGAAATCGGCGGGCCGGACGTACTGACGTACGGCGAGATGGTAATTCGGACGGGCGACCTGCTCGACAAACGCGCGACGATGGTCCCCGTTCCCGTCCTCAGCCCGCAACTCTCGGCCTACTGGGTCGATCTGGTCACCGACGTCCCCAAAGTCGTCGCGCATCCGCTCATCCTCGGACTGAAGACGCGCACCGTCGTGGAAGACGACCGGATTCGCTCGCTCGTCCCCATCGAACTGACACCCTTCGACGACGCCGTGCGGCGCGCAATCGCATGAGCAGGGCAAACCGGATGAACACGCCGGAGTATCGATGGGCCTACGAGAGCAGCGCGGACGGGATTCCGGGCGTCACGTTCCCCGATTGGCTCGCGCTGACGATTCAGTTCGTCCTCTTCGAGGGACTCATGTTGTTGCTCGCGTGGCGATACGACCTCTGGCACGCCGTTCCGGCGGGTACCGCGGCAATCGTCGTCGCCACCGCCGGAAGCGCGCTGATGCTCCTCATCGGACGACGAGTGCGGGACCTGACGATTCCGATGGTGTACCGAAAGCTGTTGTTCGGGTCGAGCATCGAGGTGGTTCTCGGCGTCCTCGCCTACGTGGCGTTGGTCACCTACTTGCTGGTGTACACGCCTCGGACCGGAGCGCCGCTGCTCGAATCCCTGCTCGCGGACGTCGCCCCCGATTCCGGCCGTGTTTCTCACCCTGCTCGTCCTCTGGGACGTGTGCTACCGAATCGGCACCGCGTGGTGGGCGAGCGTCATCGGCTTCTGGGTCTCCGTGAAGTATCCGAGCGAGTCGGAGACGCGCCACGACCTCCGGCGTGTCGATGCGGTCGTCATCGCCTTCGCCGTATTGCAACTCGTTCTGGTCCCGTTCGTCTGGGGCTACGACCTGCTGGTGCTCGCCCTGGTCGGACACGTCGTCGCCGTCTTCTGCGTCTCCGGGAGCGCGATTTTCATCCGCACTCGCCGCTCAACTATTTAACCGATGACGGTGTAATTCGCTGGTAGTCCATGTCCGACGGCGACCCATCGTTCTCGATTCCCCACCGTCCGCGCCGAACGTATCCGCGACGGGGTGGCGTTCGCTACGAAGGGGAGACGCTGTTTCGACTCTCGCCCGACTCCGACCCGTCCGAGAACGACCTCACCGCGCTCGTCGAGCGGGTACTGGACGGGGATGCCTACACCTACGGCGACTGGTTCGACCTTCCCGTCCCGATGTATCTCGTCCGCGACCGCGAACACGACACGACCTTTCGCGTCGTCGTGCGCTACGGTTCCGTCGAACTACACATCCTTCCGGACACTCGTTCTGAGGGGTTGAAGTCGATCTATCGACGATTGTCCGCAGAATCCCCCGTCTCGTGGAACGTTTCGTGTGAGTCGAATCCGGAAAACTAGTCACTTTCGGAGTACAACCATTATATACCATCGGCGGGACAATGCAATCTAATGGCGCTTCATGTAGACTCCCGAGATTGGACCCTCCGCACGACCCACAATCGAGACGACATGTGGGGGCTTGCGGACGAAGAAGGAATTCAGGCGGCACGGGCGGCGTACCCGTCTGGCTGGCTCTTTCTGACCCGCGACTCCGCGACCAGAGAGCTGGTTCGTCTCGCCGCCGCGACCGGCGGCGAGTGGGAGCTAGAGGAACTCGCGCACGAACTCGACCAAGGAGCCGACAGCGTCGACCGAAGCCTGGACGACCTCGTCGAACTCCACGTATTCCGCAAAGACGACGGGACGTACCGCCCGAACTCGGAGAGCGTTATCGCCAACACGGTCGCACAGTTGCGCGGTGCGGCGGACGAACGCGGCGCGTCGGACGGTTTTCGTGACCTGACACGACCGAAGGAGGTACGACTGCTGTTGGACGCACTACTCGCTATGGATCAGAACGAGGTGTTCACGCAGGACGACCTTCACCAACTCGTCGGCCTGTCCCGAAAGTCGGTGTGGATGCACGTCGAACCGCTGGCGGACCTCGGCGTTCTCACTGAGTCGGGTGACGGCTACAAAGTAAATGAGTCGAGCTCTGTGTTCGCTCAAATCAGAGCGTTGAACGCGGCGGTCCTCGGTACCGCACTCTCTCCTTAAGCGTCTGCGTTTGACCGAGGTCAGCGCCGACGTAGCGCTCTTCCCATTCGCGTCGCGCTTCGATTTCCCGCGCTCCTCGGCGGGTGAGCGTGTAGTAGTTCGTCCGACGGTCTCGCTGTCCCTTCTCCACCAACCCTTTATCGACGAGTGAATCGAGATTCGGATACAGTCGGCCGTGATGAATCTCTTTCTCGTAGTACGCTTCGAGTTCTTCTTTGATGGCGAGGCCGTGTGGGGTTCGTCCAGACCAGCGATGACGTACAGAAGGTCTCGCTGGAAACCAGTCAGGTCGTGCATGGTTCTCCCTAGACCTACAGAATCATGCAATAGACAAAAGAGTAATGGCCAATCCCAACCTACCCCGACGCTGTCTTCCGATTTCATGTTTCACGTCTCGACTATTCTCCTACCGAGTACCAGTTGTTCGAATGACATAAGATGGCTCTCTCCAAACTCTATAGATAGTTCCTCACCCGTCACGTCTCGGGGGCGGACACGTCGAAATACGGACGCCTTCCGAACGAAAGGACAGCTTAAAACGTCCGTTTTGAGACCTGTCGGGCACGATTCCGAATTAGTCGGATGAGAGATGCGTTCGTTTATATCTATCAAAATCGAGTTTATTCAACCCCGTATTTATGCCCATGTGTCTGGTTATCTCTCGCATGGCAACACGGGACGACACTCCCGACCTCGAAACGTACCGCGCTTCGCTCGGTCACGAAGTCTCGGACACGCATCCCTCCCTCGCGAACGAACTGCGTGCCGTAGTCGATGGTGACGTCCGCTTCGACCAGTACACGCGCATCCTGTACGCGACGGACGGCAGCATCTACCAATCCCAACCCGCGGGGGTCGTCTACCCGACCGATGTCGAGGACGTACGAGCGGCGGCGCGCGTCGCTGCAGACCACGACATGCCCGTCCTCCCGCGCGGTGCCGGTCGTCGCTCGCGGGACAGACCGTCGGAAAAGGGTGTGTCGTCCTCGACTTCTCGCGCCACATGGATTCCATTCTGGACGTCGCACCCGACGAGCGCCGAGCGGTGGTCGAACCCGGTGTCGTGCAGGACGACTTGGACGAGTACCTCGCGGAGTGGGATCTCAAATTCGCGCCCGACCCGGCGTCCTCCAACCGGGCCACGGTCGGCGGCGGCATCGGCAACAACTCCACCGGCGCGCACTCGGTTCGCTACGGCATCACCGACGCGTACACCGCCGAGTTGGACGTCGTCCTCGCCGACGGGTCGCTGATTCACACCCACGACGTCAACTGACGGCGAGGAGTGGGACGAAATCGTGAAACGTGACGACAGGGAGGCCGAACTGTACCGAACCGTCCGGGGACTCGTCGAGGACAACGAGGACGCTATCGAGGAGCGCTATCCGACGCTCAAGCGCTCGGTCAGCGGCTACAACCTCCACAAGGTGATTTCCGAGCGGGACGGAAACCGGTACATCAACCTCTCGAAACTGTTCGTCGGCGGCGGAGGGAACGCTCGGTATCGTGGTGCGCGCGACGCTGGGATTGGTGTCGCGCCCCGACGAAACCGCGCTCGCGCTCTACTGTTTCGACGACCTCGTATCGGCGATGGAGGCAGTTCCGGAAGCCCTCGAATTCGACGTGAGTGCCGTCGAGTTGATGGACGACGAGGTGTTCCGCCTCGCCCGAAATTCGACGGAGTTCGCGGAGTACGCCGCCCCGATTCCGGAACGGGCGGAAGCCGCCCTGATGTTGGAGTTCGATAACGAGCTTCAGAACGACTTCGAGGACGCCATCGCGGAGACGAACGCCAACTTCGTCCACGCGGGCGAGGCGTTCGACGTGCTCGAAGCCTACACGCCCGGAGAGCAGGCGGACCTCTGGAAGCTCCGCAAGGCCGCGATTCCGCTGCTGATGAGCATGGAGGGCGACCCGAAGCCGTATCCGTTCATCGAGGACGCGTCGGTGCCGCCGGAAGAACTCGCCGAGTACGTCCGCGAGTTCATGGACGTGCTCGAAGATCACGATACCACGGCGGCCTACTTCGCCCACGCGGGGAGCGGCACGCTCCACATTCGACCGATTCTGAACCTCAAAGACGCCGAGGGCATCGAGACGATGCACTCTATCGCGGACGACGTGACGTCGCTCGTCCTCGCCCACCACGGTTCGTTCTCCGGCGAACACGGCGACGGACTCGCCAGAACGGAGTTCAACCCGAAGATGTACGGCGAGCAACTGTGGACGGCGTTTCAGGACCTCAAGACGGCGTTCGACCCCGACTGGCGGATGAACCCCGGAACGGTCGTGTTTCGGGACGAGGACGAAGCCGACATGCGAGAAAACCTCCGTTACGGGCCGGACTACTCCTCGCTGGAGCCGACGACGGTGCAGGATTTCTCGGCGGAGGGCGGCTTTTCGCACCTCGTCGAACTCTGCAACGGTTGTGGTACCTGCCGCCAGACCGGAAGCGAGACGATGTGTCCGTCCTACCGCGGAATGAGGACGGAGATGACGACGACGCGGGGACGGGCGAACCTCCTTCGAGCCGCCATCAGCGGCGAGATTCCGACCGAGGAACTGTTCACCGACCGGTTTCAGGAGGAGGTGCTGGACCTCTGTCTGGGGTGTAAGGGCTGTGCTCACGACTGTCCCACCGGCGTCGATTTGGCGAAACTGAAGGCCGAGGTGAAACACGCCGACCACGAGAAACGCGGTGCGGACCTGCGGGAGACGTTCTTCGCGAACGTCCACAGGATTTCGGCGCTCGGGAGCGCGCTCGCCCCGCTGTCGAACTGGGCGACTCGGCTTCCGGGAACGGACGCGATTGCCGAGAGGACCCTCGGTATCGCCCCAGAGCGCGACCTGCCGACGTTCAGTCGGGAGACGTTCGTGGACTGGTTCGAATCGCGCGGAAGTCGCGTGCCGCCAGACATCGCCACCCAGCGGGTGCTGTTCGTCCCGGACACGTTCACGAACTACAGCTATCCGGCACCCGGCAAGGCCGCCGTCCGCGTCCTCGAAGCCGCTGGCGTTCACGTCCAAGTGCCGACCGACCTCGCGCCGAGCGGACGGGCGGCCTACTCGGAAGGCTTCCTCGACACCGCGCGCGAGAACGCGGAAGCGAACGTCGCGGCGCTCGAATCGCGGGTCGACGACGGCTGGTCGGTCGTCTTCGTGGAACCCTCCGACGCGGTGATGTTCCAGGACGAGTATCGGGACCTCGTCTCGAACCCCGCCGTCGAGGACGTCGCGGCGAACACCTACGGCGTCTGTGAGTTCATCGACCGCAAGCGACTGGACGACGACATCGAGTTCCGCGGCGTGGACGAATCGCTCTCCTATCACGGCCACTGCAACCAGAAGGCACTGAATCGGGACCACCACGCGGTCGGCGTCCTGCGACGTGCTGGTTACGAGGTGGACCCCCTCGACAGCGGGTGCTGTGGCATGGCGGGCAGTTTCGGCTACCGAGCCGAACAGTACGACCTCTCGCAGGCCATCGGACGGATCCTGTTCGACCAAGTCGAGGAGAGCGACGCGGAAACCGTCGTCGCACCCGGCGCGTCCTGCCGGACGCAACTCGAAGGGCACGATACGCGGCCGCCCCATCCCATCGAGAAAGTCGCGGACGCGCTGGCTCGTGGCGGGAAGTAGTCTGCGAGCGTGCCGTTGTCGGAACTCGTTTTAGACTGAACTCGCTACATTTGGTTACGTCGTGATTACAACGACCGAGCCGCAATCAAGACCGCACCGCCCGCACGCCTCCCCCCCCAACCGATTCGCTCGGTCGCTGGCCCTCTCCCTCACTCATCCCTCGCGCACGTTTCTCGCGCGCGCCATCCGACCGGACAGGCAGCTCGATACGATCAGCACGGCGCGCGACGTCCTCGTGAACGAATGTGAGCGAGCTCGTCAGAGCGTTGCTCTGACGGTGGCGCACGCAGTGCGCCCGCGCGAGGGATGAGCGGAACGAGTATCACGAGTGGAGTGAATCGGCTGGGGAGGGTCGTGGTACTGTGCGGTTGCGGTACGGGAGCGGTGACGGTATTCACGCGGCTCGGTCGCTGCATTCATAATCGAGCCAGCGTGGTTCTCTCGAAGCGAACGGTCAGAGGGCTTTCTATGACTGTATCGCAGTTGCTACGATCTCTGAACCCAAAAAGCAGTACGATAAGAGCACATCACGGACCAAGTGAAGAAACCGGATTCGTCTTCACCAACCATCCTTATAAACGATTAAGGTATCGGCGTTCGATTTTCGAGTATGAAACTCGGGACTGGGCTGTTCACCTGTCAGCGACGCCCGGACGACGACCGTTCGATGACCGAGATTTACGACGAGATGCTGGAGTTGGGCGAGGTAATCGACGCCTCCGGACTCGACAGCATGTGGGTGTCCGAACACCACTTCGCCGAGGACGGCTATCTCCCCTCCACCATGCCCTCGCTCGCGGCGCTGGCCGCCCGAACCGAGAACGTCGAACTCGGTTCCTGCATCGCGCTCGCCCCGCTCTACGACGGCGTTCGACTCGCGGAGGACGCGCGACGGTCGACCTGCTGTCCGATGGCCGACTGACTGTGGGTCTCGCCATCGGGTCGAACCCCCGCGAGTTCGAATCGTTCGGCGTCCCAACGAGGAGCGCGTCGAACGCATGACGGACCTGACGGAACTCCTCCGTGCCTCGTGGTCGGACGGGGAACTCGACTACGACGCCGAGTTCCACGACGTCTCGCCGGACGTGAGCGTGACGCCGAAACCCGAGTCGGAAATTCCCATCATGTACGGCGGCGGCGTCAAACCCGCCGTTCGACGCGCGGCACGCGTCGCGGACGCGTGGTGTGCGCCTTCCTCGCTCTCCATCGAGGGAGTCCGAAAGCGCAAGGAGGACATCGAGCACGTTCGGAAGGAGGAAGGAATCGAGGGCGATTTCGAGGTGTACGTCCTCCAACACGGGTTCGTCGGCGATTCGAAGGAAGAAGCGTGGGAGGCGATGAAGCCCGGTTACTTCTACATCCAGCGACGGTACGCCGAGATATTCTCCGGCGAGTCGGTGGACGAACTTCCGGCAGAACGACAAGAAGAGCTAAAAGAACAGGCCATCTTCGGCACGCCCGAGCAAGTCACGGCGGAGTTGAACGAGTACCGCGACGCGCTGGGCGACGACGTTGCACTTCATCTTCCGAACGTACCACCCCGGAATCGGTACCGAGGCGATGGCCGACTGCGTGGAACGACTGGGTGACGACGTCGCACCGAATATCCGGTAGTTTTATACCACAGGGACGCACAACACACCCCACCATTTCCGCTGTTTTACGGCCGCGCCGGATGTGGAAAACGGGGTTCGGTACGGACGAGACGCCGAACGTTCGTGGAACGTTCGACGTCAGGGCCAGAGACCACGGATACGATGGGCCTCGCCGATTCGGGAGAGGGCGACGGAATACGCACCGTCGCGCCACGACACGTTGCGTTCTTCGACCTCCCGACGCACGTCACACCACGCGTCGAGCATTTCGGATTCGAGTTCGTCGTGCACGCGTTCGAGCGACCACTGACGCCGATTGATGTCCTGTAACCACTCGAAGTAGGAAACCGTCACTCCGCCCGCGTTGGCGAGGATGTCCGGAATCACCGGGATACCTCGTTCCGAGAATACGGAATCGGCGGACGATGTCGTCGGACCGTTCGCACCCTCGACGACGAGTTCCGCCTGTACGTCGTCCGCGTTGGCCTCGGTGAGGACGTTTCCGACCGCCGCCGGAATGAGCACGTCCACGTCGAGCGTGAGGAGTTCCTCGTTGCTGATTCGGTCGTCGGCGTACTGGGTGACGGCCTCGGGTTTCTCGTCGTGAGACGGACGTCCACGGTGTCGATACCGTCGGGGTCGTACACTGCGCCGTTCACGTCCGAAATCGAGACGATGGACGCCCCCCATTCGTCCAAGAGACGGGCGGCGTTCGCGCCGACGCTTCCGAACCCCTGTATCGCAATCGTCGTTCCGTCGAGTCCCAAATCGTAGTGTGCACACGCCTCGCGCGTGATGAGCGCGACTGATCGACCGGGCGCTTCCTCCCGCCCGTAGGACCCACCGATGACCGGCGGTTTACCGGTGACGACGCCGGGTTCGGTTTCACCTTCCTGCATCGAATACGCGTCCATGAACCACGCCATCGTCCGGGAATCGGTTCCCATATCGGGGGCCGGAATATCGCGCTTCGGCCCGACCGTGTCCCGAAGTTCCTGTGCGAATCGACGTGTCAACCGTTCGTGTTCGGTCTCCGAGAGTCGCTTCGGATCGACGACGAGACCGCCTTTCGCACCGCCGAAGGGGATATCCATGACGGCACACTTCCACGTCATCCACATCGACAGACCGATACACTCCTCCTCGGTGACGCCCGGATGATACCGGATTCCACCCTTGTAGGGACCACGAACGCTGTCGTGTTGCGCACGATAGCCGGTAAATACCTCGATGGACCCATCGTCCCGTTTCAGGGGAACGGCGACGCGATGGACGTGCGATGGATGGCGCAACCGCTCGACGATGTTCGGATCGATGTCCAACCCGTCCGCCACTCGATTCAACTGCCGACGAGCGGTTTCGAGCGCCGATTCATCGGTACCGTCGTTCGATTCGTCGTCCGCTGGCCGTCGGCGCGAGTTCACTGTGTTAGATGCCATCGGTGACTCATTCGAGTGGTGTCCGTCGGTTGCGAAGGTGAACGTTACAGTCATCACAAGCCCCGGGATGATGCGCCGCGGTCACGATAGCGCCACATCGCGGACATTCGTACTCCGATTCCGTCGTCGGGTCGTAGTCTACATCTCTCATCAGGAGTTCCTCCAATCGACGACGCACGGACGGTGATACCGACCGCTCGTCGCCACGTGATGCAATTTTTGCGACGGGAGAAGTAATCGGATGTTGAATAGAGAGCCATTACGTTACAAGCTTGCCTAGATAGTCAACCACCATCCGGAATCGAAGGGATTCGGTCGAAGACGGTTGCGAGGAGCTTTCGCTGTACCTTCCGCATGTGTTCGTAGAACGCGGCTGACGAGATGTCGAGCATGGCGGCGACGGCCGCTCCGTCGTTCGTCCGTGGGGAGTCGAAGTAACCGCTGTAGTACGCCGTCTGGACGACTTCGAGTTGCCGTTGAGTTATATCGGACAGAAATCGCGTTCGGAACTGGTTGGAAGTGACCGGTTGTCGTTCTCGCTTCCGTCGGGCGACGAGTTCGGACGACGGATATACGTCCGAGAAGACCTCGTCGATGGTCCGAACCGCGACCGGTGAGGGAACGGACACCGTCGCAGTCGTGTCGCCACCATCGGAGTGGAGGCGTTCGAGCGTCGCTCCGGATTCGGCCAACCTCGTCGCGATGAACGGGGACGTGAGCGTCAACTGTACCAATCCGCCGTCGGTGTCGGTGGAGACGACGCGCGCGGATTCGATGGCGACGACGGAGTCCGCACTCGCCACGATGTCTGCTGGGGAACGACCCGAGACGGTGACGAGGATTCGAACACCGGAGTCGGATTCGCGGACGCCGCCCGTTAGTTCGAGGGAGCAGTCAGCCCGTTGTGAGAGCACACGGAGAACACAGTTGGAGTCCGTTATCTCGTAATCGAGTTCGACGACGGTGTCACTCACGAGCGCCCGCTTTCGCTCGACGGTCTGGATAGCCGACGCGATGGTCTCTCCGAGTTCGGAAAGGACGACCCGCGCCCTGTCGTCGAACGCATCCGGGCGACTGGCGTACACCGTCAGCGTACCGTAGGCGACATCCCCGTGGTTCAATGGGACGCCGATTATCGATTGAAATCCGCGCGAGATCGCTTCCCGTCGCCACGGTTCCCCCGATAAACCGCTCGCCACGTTCGAAACGACGGTCACGGAATCCGTTGCCGCCGTTCGACCTGCGGGGTCGCCGGAAGCCGTGAAGTCGGCGGCGTCGAGATACCCTCTATCGTCACCCGCCCAAGCGCGTGGTTCGAGCGAACTCCGACCTGGGTCACGGTCACCGACCCATGCGAAATCGAATCGATCGCTGGCGGTCAGTAGTTCACAGACCTCGGCTTCGATCTCTTCGCGCGAGTCCGCACGAACGAGCGCACGGTCGATCTCCCGAATGATCCCGTTCGTCCGGTTCAACCGGGAGAGCTGTCGATTGCGACGCTGGAGTTCCCGGTCGCGTTCGCGGAGTTCGTCCTCACGCTCGATGCGGTCCAATGCCGCTTCGACCGTCGCCGCGAGGAGGTCGATGATCTCCCTCGTTACTTCGTCGAGCGTCCCACGTTCGTCCGCGGCCACGAAGACGCCGTGATTACTAAGCGGGATGAAAAGCCCACTTTGCTGCTCGATGGCGGTTCGGGAGAACACGTCGGAGTCGGTCACGTCGTCGAACGCGAACGTCGTCTGCTCGACGAACGTCCGACCGAGCGTGCTGGATTCGTCGAGACGAACCGTCGGAAGCGTTCCGTAAGCGGATTCGATAGCATCCGTCGCTGCGGCGGGCCACAGTTCGTTCGCGTCGGTGTCGAAGAGGTAGATGGCACAGTCGTCGACGTCGAAGATATCGGTCACGTCGTCGATGACGAGCGTGGCGATCTCCCGTCCTGTTTCGGCGTAGAGAAGGTCACGGCTCGTGCGATGGAGTGCGGTCAACGCACGCTCGCGCGCCTTTCGTTTGGTGATGTCGCGGCAACTGTAAAGCGTCGTTCCACCCTGAATGGAGACCCGCTTGACGTTGACGAGAAGCGTGTGCTCGCGTCCCGCTTTATCCGTCGCGGTACACTCGATGTTCGTGAGGAGCCCGTTTGAGTCGAGCGTCTCCCGGTCGAACAAGTCCTCACCGAGGAGGGCATCGATACTACCGAGGCTCCGGATCTCCTCGACCGAATAACCGAAGATGAAGTGTACGTTCGGACAGACGTAGGTGAACTCGCCAGCGTCGTTCGTGACCAGAACGGTGTCGGTCATGTTGTTGAGCGTAACCCGGTGGAGTTCCTCCGACTCCCGAAGCTCACGTTCCAAATGGGCGCGTTCGGTCACGTCGAGTGCCTCGACGACGACACTCACCACCGTCCCGTCGCGATCAGTGACCGGGCGGAACGAAACGTCGAGGTCGATACGGCCATCGGGACCCTCGAACGCCGTCTCGAACCGCTCGATATCGCCGTTCCTCGCCGTTCGAACGGCGTTTCGGATCTCGTCGGAGTTCGTCTCCGAATCTCGCCACCAGGGGGAGTCGGCGAACGGCGTTTCGAGAACCGACTCCATCGAAGCGTCGAGGAAGGCACGGGCGGTACGGTTCGCCCGTCGAAGTGTTCCGTTCGGAGCGACGACCCACATGAACGCCCGTGGATCGTCGAACAGCGCATCGAACTGACGTGCACGATGGCGTCGGGTTCGGTTCGTACGAAATTCGACGGCGGCGTTCCTGATACGTCGGAAAAGGTCGTCGGTCAACGAAGGGTCGTCGTCGATCGGGATGTACTCCGTAACATCGGCGGCGACCGCGCTACTCGCCACGGATTCGTCGCCGTCGGAAGCGAGAAGCACCACGGGAATATCGGAATCAGCGGCTCGAACGGTTTCGAGGAAGCTCACACCGGACATATCCGGCAAGTCGAGGGAACAGACGATACAATCGACAGTGCCGGGCTGAGACGAGAGCCACTCGTATCCGTCGCGGCCTCGCACGGCGGTCGTTACGAGAACGCCCTCGGCGTCCGAGAGTCCGGAGACGAGGGAGCGTCTCCGGTTCGGATCGCCGACTACGAGTACTGAGATGGGTTCCACATCCAGGGGTGGATCGGCGGAACGTCGTGTCGGATCCATCGTCGGATGTGAGACGAGCAACGGTTAAATCACGTTGGTCCACAGGCGAAGCGAGAGGACGAGGACGGTGTCACGTCAGAGACGTTAACGATCTCACACGGATTCCACTGACTGCGTACGGTTCCAATCTGTTTGGGAAGAATAATTCATTACTTCCGCAATGAAAAGAAACTCCGGCGAGGGGAACGAACGGTCGAGTATGGCATCGAACCAGACGGTACGAACCGCCGACGAACCGCTCGACGTGCGATTTACCGAGGCGGAACTCGAAGCCGAGCACGAACGAATCCTGTCGTTCATCGAGGAACACGTGAACCGTGACGAGGAGCGCATGAGCGTCACGCGCGAACTCGATACCGCCGTCGTCGGCCTGTCCGGCGGAATCGACAGCACGCTGGTCGCGTATCTCGCCGTCGAAGCGCTGGGAACCGAGAACGTCTACGGCGTCGTGATGCCGAGCGAAGTGAGCAGCGACGAGACGATGAGCGACACCGAGGCGCGTGGCCGACGACCTCGGCATCGACTACGACGGCGTGGAGATAGGGCCGATAGTCGATGCGATAACGGACGCGCTTCCCGACCACGGAGACGACGACGACCGGATCGGGCGATTCCAACGCGACATAACGGCGGTCCGAACGCGGACGCTCGTGGAGTACTTGAACGGGATGGAGATGAGCGGCGTCGTCGTCGGGACGAGCAATCGGAGCGAATGGCTGACCGGCCACTTCGACAAGTACGGCGACGCGGCCGTCGACTGCCAACCGATCCTCCACCTGTACAAGCGTCAAGTTCGTCAGCTATCGGCCCACGTCGGCGTCCCCGACCGGATCGTCGAACGGAAGGCGAGTCCGGAAATCGGTGCCGCGGGAACCGACGAGGAGAACCTCGGTGCTAGCTACGATACCATCGACTCCGTCCTCGCGCTGACCATCGACGGACCGGTTTCGCCGGGACGGACGGCCGAACTGGTCGGCATCGGGGAGGAGACCGTCGAGTCGATCATCGCCCTCTACGAGCAGTCGGAAATCGAGCGACGATTCGCGCCCGCACTCGACGCACCCGTCGATCGAGTTCGATAAGGACCAAAAGGGGCCAACAGGTCAGTCGACGAAGAGCGTTCGATCGACCGAGGTCTCGTTTTCGTCCGTCGAGGAACGACTCGGAAGCCGCGCCAGCAGGCTCATCAGCGCTGCCCCACCTCGTAGCAAGGTCGGTTCGAGCGCGTCGGGAATACGGTCGCGCGACGAGAGGAGCGACGAAAGGCCATCACCCCGCGACTGCTGGGCACGTATCGTCTCCTCCACTGCGGGGCGACGGACCTGCTCGACGCGTCGGAGGAGTCGCTCCGGAAGCGGACCGTCACCGCGACGAATGACGGGCGTGAGCAGGCGATGTGCGGCGAGCGCGTCCTGAATCGCCAAGTTGTTCCCTTCGGCACCGATCGGCGAGGCGACGTGGGCGGCGTCACCGACGAGCAGGAAGCCGTCGTCGGTCCATCGTTCCGCAAGATCGGAGCGGATGGAGAGTAGGGAACACTCGTCGAACGAGGTCAGATATTCGTCGATATCGCCGTCGAGGGCGGGTTCGATGGCCGAAACCGTCTCCCGAAAGTCGGCGATACCGCGGTCGCGCAGGGCTGGATAGGTGCCTTTCGGGATGAGCAACCCGTACTGGGATTCACGCTCGCTCAGCGGGGAGTACACCAGGACGCCCTCGTCCTCGACCCGGATGTGCGTCGTGAAGTCCGCCGCCGCACACGGCAGTCGAAACCACACCACCTCGGTCCCCGTCTCGTTCATTCCCGAGTCGATTCCGGCGACCTTTCGGGTGGACGAGAACCGGCCGTCTGCGCCGACGACCAACCGACTTCGAATTTCGAGCGACTCACCGCTCGGGCGGGACGTCGCGGAAACCCCCGCGACCGAACCGTCTTCACGGAGGAAACCGTCGAACGTCGTTCCGCTGTGAAACGTGAAGGTGTCGTACTCCCGTGCACGTTCGATGAGGAGGCGAAGCAACGGCGGTTGCTTCAACAGGAGGACGTAGCGCTCGTCGAAGTCGAACACCGGATACGATTTGCCGTAGGCGACGACGGTTCCCCGGGTGATAACCTCGTGAGGGAGGTCTCGATGGCATCGAGGAGGTCCATCTCGGCGAAGAGACGCGGAAGCGGCGGGCGAAACCCGTACCCGCGGAACTCCCGGTCGAGCGTCCGCTGGCGTTCGATGAGAACCGTTTCCACGCCGCTTCTGGCCAGCAGATAGCCGAGGACGGCACCGGCCGGACCAGCACCGACGATCACCACGTCCGCCAACTCGTCGGTCATCGCTGTGGCCCCACGGACGGAACGATATCGACACGTCCGGTTTCGGGAAACCGACGGACGTGGACCGGAAGGGACGGCTGTGAAGGGAAGGAGATCATCGGATGGGGATTCCGAAAACGAAGACAAAAGGTTTCCGGGACGGTATAATCCTATTTGGATTATACTCCGTGCGAAACGTGGTGACCGTCGATACGAGCGGCGGAACTCCGGAGTGAACATCGCTACACCTATGGGTCGAGGTGCGGCAGATTCCGAACGAGCGTGGTCAGAACGAAACTGAATCGCTTTCGACTCGCCGATGTCGCACAGCAGTTCCTCGGAGCGTTGATCCTCGGTGCCGGGTTCATCATCCCGCCGGACGTGTGGCTCGTCAGCGAGCAAATGTCCACGGTTCGGGTTCTCTTGACCCTCGTACTCGTTTCCGGAATCGCCTATCTGGGGCTCTACTCCGCCGACCAGACCCACGACGTCGAGCGGGAACGAACGGTCGGTGGGGTACCGCTTCGCCTCGTCTCCCTATTCGTCGTTTCCGGACTCACGGCGACGGCCATCGTGGTGTTCTTTCGGGAACCGTCGTTCTACGGGGCGACGCTCGGAACGACGCTGAAAGCGATCCTCGTCACCAGTCTCTTTACGACCATCAGTGCGACAGTCGCCGATTCGGTGCTGTAGGTGTCGGTGTCATAACGAGGACCGCCCGGCGTTAAAACGTCGGATGAGGTGCTCGACCGGAATTCGTTTCCCGATTTCGAACAGGACGAGTGCGCTGGCACAGAAGACGAGTCCGGTGGAGAGCAGCGCGAACTGTGGTGATAGCCCGAACTGGGTGAAAAAGAGCGGGTTATCCCAGATGCTCGTGATGGCGTGAAACGACTGGAGCGGCGTCACCGTCGCGCCGAGCAGGAACAGCACGCCGACGAGGGTACCGCTCCCACAGAGAATCCGAAGGATGATGCGGTGGGAGACGACCGGATTTTCGCGGATGTAATTCCGGGAGAGCCAGAGACCGGCCAGCGCGAGGACGAACATGCCACCGACGACGACGGCCGACCCGCGGATGGACCTGGACGTACGTCACGACCTCGGTGACTTCTTCGGAGACCTTAGAGAGTAGCAAGCCGAGCGGGGAGGTTTCTCCTGAACCGCTGTACACGAGGAACGTCAGCAGGAGGTTGAAGACGAACGCGCCGCTGGCGGAGTAGGTGACGAACTTTCGGAGATCCATCTCGGCGATTCCGGCGGGGATAGAGATGGCGGCACGCATCAACGGCAACATCCGACCCCAGAAGACGGAACTCTCGCCCCAGTGCCCGAACCACCGTTGGCCGCGCTGAATATCGTCGTCGGAAACGTGGACGAGATAGCCCCAGCGACCGAGGACGTACTCGCTGTTCTTTCCGATGACGTAGTACGCGAGGACGCTCCCCACGGTCGCTCCGAGCGTCGCGTCGAGGACGAAGAGGCCGAAGGAAAACGGATCGTGGACGAGTTGCGTGGCCGCGAACGGGACGACGAGTTCGCTGGGTGCGAAATGCAGGATGAACCCCGTTTCGAGCGCCATGTACACGAAGACGGCGAGATAGCCGTAGTCGGAGACGAACGAGAGAACGGCGTGAGTCACCCAGTCAAACATTCGAGCGAATCTAGCGTTAGAACGGCTATCAACTTACTGGTAGCGCCAACGATCCGGGGTTCTCGCGGGAGAAGTGTCGGCCGGTTACGTGGGAAAGCCATTCGAAGACGACGACGCTGACCACTCGCTCACTGGGACTGCGTCGGTCAGAATCCGTACGCGTCAGGATCCATCTCGTGTATCGCCGGAACGCGTCGGAGAAGCGGATGAGCGGCCCAAAAAATCGCCATCGAAAACAACCCGGCGGTCACCCCGACCATTACGAAATCGAGTCCGATCGTTGCGGCGAGCATTCCGCCGAGGAGGGAACCGACCGGTTTTGCGATGCCGGTGACGCTGTACACGACGGCAGTCACACGTCCGAGGAGGTGGTCGGGAACGAGCGACTGGATCATTGCGATGAGTATCGTGTCCATGACACCGATCGGAACGAACGCGAGACAGACGAGGACCGTCGATAACGGTATCCACTGAACCCGAACCGCGGCGAGCCATGCAACACCGCCCAGGCCGTAGCCGACCGCACCGAGCAGATGTATCGGTATCCGTTCGAGTTTCGGCGCCGCGAGAGCCCCGACCAACCGTCCAGCGGAGAGTCCGGCGAGGAACATCCCGTACGTCCCTGCCCCGCCGTGTGCTTTCCCGAAAGCGGGAAGTACTGCAATCGTCGCGTAGGCCGCGACACCGGACAGGACGAAGGTGACGAGAATCGGGACGAGAACTGTAGCTCGGATATACCGGATACCCTCACGCAGTTTCCCGGCGTAATCACCGACTGCCGATGACGATGGCTCGTTGTTCGATCGCTCCGCGGTAGGAACGCGAATATCGGCAAAGACGAGGGCAGCGATGGCAAACGTGGCGGAGTCGATGAGATACAGCCAAACCGGACCGACGAGTGCGATGAGTACACCGCCGACGGCGTTGAAGAGGAAATCCACTCCGCCATAGGCGAAGGAGAACGCCGAATTCGCATCGACTAACTCGTTCGTTTCGACGATTCGAGGGAGTGCAGCGCTCTCCGCGGGATAGACGATTTCGTTGACCAGCCCGGCAATCGGAATGACGAGAAGCACCGTGGGGACCACGAATCGATCCGTGACGACCGCCAGCGGTACGGCCAGAACGAGCACACATTGAACGAGTTGGGTTCCCAACAGCGTTCGCCGAAGGCTCCATCGGTCGACGAGCGGTCCGGTGAGGACCTGAAACGTCTGCGGAAGGAGGACCAACGCACCCGCGAGACCTGTGTAGAACGTCGAGTCAGTGAGGGAGTAGACGAGCCACATCGCCGCGATGTAGTAGAGACTGTCGCCCGCGTTCGTGACGATTCGACCGAAAAACAGCCGTCGGAACGTCGGGTTTCGGAAGAGCTCTCGCATCACTCGAACCACTCGCAGGGCAGCCATAAATGTAATCCAAACGATATTTCTGTTGGCGGAGGAACAAAATAGTCGTTCTGTTCAGCAGCCGTCAGAACTGGAGACGCCGAACGTCTCGTCGACGTGGACGGTCAGCGACGACGTATCGACTCGAAACGTCACGTCCACCCGGAGCGGAGTTCGGTTAACGACGGTCACCCTCTCGGGGGAAAACTCCGAAAATCTCCAAACGGGCACGCTCTCGGACGACGATTCCGTGTTCGCGGTAGAAATTAGAGACGGTCGGATTTGCGAGCAAAAGGGCGTGGTCGAGCGCAAGTCCGGCATCGGCACCGCATCGTTGACACTCGAACGAGACCACCGGTTCGCCACGGGAATGGCTGGTATCTTCGGATTCGGTCGCTGACGTCGAGACGTACTCGTCGGCTCCGACGGTCGCACCGTCGGTTGCATCCGACCGTTACAGTACGGACAGAAGCCATTGATAGCGTTTCGTGATATCGTTCGGATATATCGGTCCACGACCGCGGGAATCGCGTCGTGGTCGTACCCTGAAAAGACGGACGGTGGTGCTGGGACGTTCCATCCGGATGGACACGAGGAACAGGAGTCACAGCCGATGCGGATGGTTTCGCTTTCGTATTCGATTCGCAATCGGTCTCCGCTCGTTTCACATTGGTCGTTCAATTCGACCGGGTCGAGCGTACCCCGTGCCGTGTATATTCCGGACGCAATCGCACCGCAGACGTGTTTGCCCGCTTGGGTGAGCCGATACGTACCCTCCGCTTCCTCCTTGGTGACGAACCGACCCACGAGCTTTCCGAGATGATAATTGAACCCGCTCGATTCCCGTTCCCCGGCGGCGGTTCGCAGTTCTGAAAACGTCATTCCGGAATCGTCGCCCTCCCAAAGCGTCTGTAAAATCGTGAGGCGAGTTCCGTCGGAAAGGGACGTAAACACCTCGTGAGGTTCGGCTTCGTGGATAAACGGGTCGCTCATGGGCTACCTTGGGGACGTTTCGGCATAGCGATATTGGGAGCGTTCTCGACAACCCCAGACACAGATCGTACGTTCAAAACGTACATTTGCGAAAGACATAAATACGTGTACGCTTCACGTATGGATGGCGATGCCGAGATGAGCAACACCACGCCGACGACCGAACTGTCGATGACCGCGCTTCCTGCGGTGGAAGGAGAACACGGAACGAGGACGAACTGATGACAAACTGGGCACCCGATACCGACGACGACCGAATCGAACACATCGTGGAGGACGTGCGTGACCGTCCCGAGGTCGCCGATGTGGAGCACGACGACGAGACGATAACCATTTCCTTCGACGAGCAAACGACGTTGCCCGAGGGCTTCGACGAATGGGCCGACGCCAACGACCTGCTGATTCGTGACGTCGAGGTACGTCCCGAGGACGACGGCTTCGCCGTTCACCTCACCTTCACCGACGAAGTCGAAGCACTGTCGTCCCTCCGATCCGGAGTGGACAGCCTCCGTCGATACCTCGACGCGGACCATTCCCCTGCCACACGGCGCAAGGCACTGATGGCCGCCCGCGGACCGTTCGCACGGGCGAAGTGGAGTCGGTTCCGCGGGGGCGAACCCGAGGGAATCGACGGATTTCACGCCGCCTGTAACCACCTCCGTCACCGGCACGGCACGGGGAGACATCCACGATCTCGGTTCGGCGACGACGATCAGGGACGGTTCCGGTCGCGACAATAGTTCCGGGATAAATTCGAGCGCACATCCGCACACTCGAACCGGCGGTCGTGCGTCGATCGTCCGGAATCCCGTGATTCGACTCCCGTGATTCGACTCCCGAACGCTTGGGACCGCGTTACGGAAACCGTTTTTTCTTGAGCAGTGCTCGGTCAGTTGGACGGGAGTACGTCTCAAAGATAGAAGTACGTTTGGAGCGTACATCATACAGTATATTTAAATATATGTACGTCTCAGGCGAGAGTGGAGACGACAAAATGAGTAACGATTCGAATATGATCGAGGCCGACGACGTCCGCCTCACGTACGCGGACGGGACGGAAGCGGTCCGAGGAGTGAATCTCACGGTACCGAAAGGGGAGTTCTTCGGCTTCTTGGGTCCGAACGGGGCGGGGAAGACCACGACGATAAAGACGCTGACGACGCTGTTACGGCCGACGTCGGGAACGGTGCGGATCAACGGATTCGACACGGACGAGGAATCACGGGCGGTCCGCCAGTCCATCGGCTACATGGCCCAGGAGACCAGCGTGGACCCACACCTCACCGCACGGGAGAACATCCGGTTCGCCTGCGAGGCGTACGGCGTTCCACGTGATGAGCGGACGAATCGCGTGAACGAGTTACTCGAACTCGTCGATCTCGCGGACGTGGCGGACAAACGCTCCGAGCGGTTCTCCGGCGGCATGAAAAAACGGCTCGACGTGGCGACCGCGCTGGTTCACCGACCCCAGTTGGTGTTTCTCGACGAACCCACGACGGGGTTGGACCCGAAGGCGCGAATCAGCCTGTGGGAGTACTTCCGAAAGATCAACCGACAGGGAACCACGGTGTTCCTCACGACGCAGTATCTGGAGGAGGCCGACGAACTCTGTGACCGTCTGTCGGTGATTCAAGGCGGGAAAATCGTCGCGACCGATTCCCCGCAAGCGCTCAAATCGCGCGTCGGCCGACGCCCTCGATATCACGATCGAGGAATCGAACGACGAGGAACGGGCGTGTGCCCGTCGGGTCGCGATCGAATCCGGCTTGTTCGCCGACGCGACCATCGAAACGACCGCTGACGGAATCTCCCTCACCGCGAAGAACGCGCGGCGTAACGGCACCGACCTCCTGCTCGCGCTACGGAACGCCGGTTTCACGGTCGTCGGCTTCGACGTTCGGTCGCCGACGCTCGACGACGTGTTCCTCGCCATCACCGGCGAACACGTGGACGAGGCCACGACGGGAACTGACACGGACGGCGCGTCCGCCGCACCGGAGGTCAGCCCGTGAGCACCACCGAACGAACGGTCCCGACGACGGGGAATAGCTTCGTCGTCGACGTCTGGATCATCCTCAAGCGCTGGCTCATCAAGACGACCCGTGACCCGATGGTGCTGATATTCACCTTGTTCCAACCCATCATCTTTCTCGTCCTGTTCTCACAGGTGTTCGGGGATGCCACCAGCGGTGCACTGGCGCAGTCCCTCGGCGAGAACATCAACTACGTCACGTACCTCGTCCCGGCAATCGTGATTCAATCGGCGTTCTTCGCCGCCGGTTCGTCGGGTACCGGACTGACGGACGACATGGAGACCGGGATGTTCGATAAGATCCTCGTCTCGCCGATCCATCGGGGTGGGATGTTGCTCGGGAAGTCGCTTTCCGAGGTCGTTAGAATCGTCGTGCAGACGCTCATCATCCTCGTCCTCGGGTACGTCCTCGTGTGGCTCGATACCGGCGGTTCGGTCGGCACGTACGTCGCAACCGGTCTGGCGGGCGTACTCGGTATCCTGATTGTTGCGATGGTGTTCTCGATCTGGTTCGCGGCGCTGTCGAACATCGTCGCCGTCGCCACCGGCAACGGTGAAGGAACCATCGTCGCGATGATGATACTCCAGTTCCCGATGCTTTTCCTTTCGAGCGCGTTCCTCCCGATCAGTTCGCTCCCCGCGTGGGTGCAGACGGTGGCGAAAATCAACCCGCTCACGTACGGTATCGACGCCACCCGCGCACTGATGCTGAACCAAGACGTGTCGAACGTCCTCACCATGTCGGGACTCGGTGGCGTCTGGAATACGGTGGTTCCGGCGCTGGCCGTTCTCGGCGGCTCGCCTCGTACTCGGGGTAATCGCGGTCCGATTCTTGAATCGGGCGTCGAGCCCGTAATCCAAAGCCGTATTTTACAGTTCGCGTACAAATATAGGTACAT